>NZ_JAYMYJ010000030.1:0-108955 GCF_035668035.1 Candidatus Thiothrix phosphatis
GCCAAGCCCCGCCACCGACAACGGCGTCTCCTGCGAATAGCGGTCGTTCTGCAACGCCAACTGCCGGTTCGCCAGCCCCTTGCCGGTGATGTCCAGCGGCAACAGCGCCTCACGCCTGCGCATCTCATAATCCTGGTCCTGCTGCGCCCGCTGCTCGCGGTTCATCGTCAGCAAATCCTGCAACGCCAACCGCTGCCCATTGGCAAACCCACCCAACGCCAACCCATTCATTTCAGCAACCCATCAGGCGCAATGGCCTGGATAACAATAGACGCGACATATAGCATCAGGATACAAGCCAAAAACCACAGCAACGGCTTCAATTCCCTAATCATTCTCAACAAATCCCTGCCTGTCACAGACAAGCGAAAGTTGCTATCATCATTCATGCAGTATCCCCTTCGAACGTTACTGCAAACAAAAAGCCCGGCCAGATTCACGCCTGACCGGGCTTTGCCTTTTCAGGGCGCCCTACACCCCAAACATTGCGCCAAAGTTGTTCCCGCCACCACCGCCAAAGCCGCCATTGCCACCACTGCCAAACGACAGCAAATTGCCGAAAACGGAAGTGTTTGGCATCGGCGACGGGTTGCGGTACTGCTGCACAAGGTTCTGCGCATAGCCCTGCATCCCGCCCGGAATGCCCGCCCAAAACAGTTCACTGCCTGCCGTCTGCCCTGCCGCCTGCGCCTGCTGGCCATAACTGTTGCCCACCCCGGCCATGCCCGCCGCCGCGCCCGACATCATCCCAGACCCACGGTTCACCAGCCCGGCACCGTAATCCACCTGTTGGTTCCTGCGGTTCCAATTCATGTCAAGCGCCTGCTGTCTGGCCTGGTTCTGCGCCGCCACCCGGCTGCCCGACAAAGCCAAGGCATCCTGCCCCTGCATCGCCAGCCAGCGCCCATCCGCAGGCGACACCCCGGCACGCTCCAGGTTGCGCTGCGCCGAACCCAGCGCCAGCGCCTGGTTCCTGACAACGCCAGCATCCGCCACGGAAGCGTAATAATTCGGGTCAACGCCAGCCCGTGCCGCCTGAAGCTGTGAAAGCGCCAGCGGCTCATAATTCGCCGTGTACTGGTCAAAGAAATGCTGGCCCATGTCGGCCTGCTGGTTGTAAAGGCGCGCCTGCGCCGCCAGCATCGCATCCTGCTGCGCACTGGCCTTGTTGGCTTGCGCCGTGGACTGTGCGCCATCGACCAGGCCGCCCACCGCAGCCCCAACCCCCGGCATCCCAAAAGCCGACCCAACCAGCCCACCAATCGCCGAAAAAAGCCCCATGGCCAGCCCCTCACATCAGCCAGACGGCTGCGCCACCAATGGCCAGCCCACGGAAAAACGCACAACACGGGCAACCGTCAGTGCCAACGGTCGCAAACTGGAAAAACCCATACAAATGGTTGTGCAGCCAGGAATCATTTCCCATCCTGCACGGGCTTATCTTGCCGGGCAGGCTTCGTAACAATGCAAACATAAGGCACCCCGCCTTTAATGACAGTGATAGGGAAAACCTCGGCAGGCCGGGAAAACAGGGCGGCATTGCAGCCACCCCGCTTCCCGCTGCATTTCGCTTCAGGTTTCATGCTGTGGCCCCTTGGTTAAGCCGGTTGATGATCTCGGCCTGTTGGCCTTGGATATTCTTGGCGATGGCGGCCAGTGTGGCCACATCGCCAAGCAAATTGTTGTGCTCCCCCGCCAATTGCAGGATCGCCGCCCGGTTCGCATTCGCCAGGGCTGAAATGCTGGCCGCATCCGCCGCCGTTGAGTCAGGCGGCAGTGTGAAATTGACTGCCGCCGCCTGTAGGGCAGCGTTGCCGGAAGAACGCAGCGGCAGCTTCGCCGCCTGTTGCGATGGTTGCGTTTGCGCAGTGGTTGCAGCCGCGCCATCAGGCAGCAGCCCAAACAGCGCAATCTGGTTCGCCCGCAGCGCTTGCAGGATTTGGCGCAGGTAAGCATCCGCCACCAGCGCCGGGTCAGGGATTGCAACCTGCTTCATCACATCACCACATGCCCATCCGTCACCACCACACGATGCACCGCAAACAGGCTTTCAACACCCACCCGCCAATGCTTTGAGCGCGGCACGACAGGCAAATAAAACGGCTCATCATCTTCCGTGTCATAACGGAACACCTCCCGCCCATCCGCCCACAGCTTGAGCGTGACCGGGTGGCTTTCCGCCTCAACCTTTGCCCGCACAAACGACACGGGACGCTGGTATTGGGTTTCCCCAGACAGCCAATCCATAACGGCCTTCATGCCCTGCCCATGCTTCCACAGCCGCCCATCCCCTGCCGTCCACAAAGTGTCTGTATCGGTGTCCATCCAAAGGGCAGTGGGGAAATTGCTTTCCGTCGTCAGGATGTCATCACCACCCCGCATATGCAGCACAAAATGCACCAGCCCGGAAACCACATGCAGCCGTCCCTTATGCCACCCTGACCGCATGGCCTGCGGCGAATGCCCCCGCCACTGCTCCGGCGTAATCAATTCCTCAGTGAACACCTCAGCCGACCCAGCCCGCACCACCACAAAGCCATTGGCTGACGCATACCCAACCCCATAAACCCCCATGTCCACGATGGAAAGCGCCGACAGGCAAGGCTCATACGCCCCCACCTTCGTCGCCGTCATCGCATCAGGCGAATAGCCCGTCACGATATAAGGGTGCTTCGTGGTCACCACCACCAGCGAGTTTTCAAACGCCCCGCAGATCCCCACAATGTCGCCATCTATTTTCGTCAGGGTATACTCAGCAGGCCACGCATGGGGCTGGTTCACCTCCGAAAACCACAACACATTCCCAACGAACCCGGCCATGAACCCGTTCGGCATCCCCACAATGCCCTGCAAGCCATCCGGCGGCGCAAGCCAACTGGCCGAAGGCAACACCTCGCCCAGTTCAGTGTCCAGCTTGTTGTCGGTGTAACTTGCCTGCGTATCCGGGAATTCAGCCACAAAGCGGTATTGCCCGCCGCTGTCCGTCCGGTACAGCCTGACCCTGTCCACATTGCCATGCGGTGACGGCACAAACCCCGACACCGCCACATCGTTGCCAGCCTCCACCAGCACCAGATCAGACGCATCCGACGGCTGCGACTCCTCGCCCCACGCCGTCACATACGTATAAGCATACGCCCGCGTCAGGCTGGCACTGCTGGCCGCCGAATACGACAACTTCAACGCCATCAGCGACGGGTTGGCCTTCCCGTCATCATAGGCCGTGTCCGTACCCGAACTGCGGTCAAACAGCGAAGCAATCACCTGGTTGCCGTTCAGGTACAGGTCAGAGTTGCCCGCCCGGTAAGTGTTGCTGCTGTACGCAATGCCCAGCAGCTCCCCACCCTTCGACACCTCCACCGACACCCCGAATTCCGATTCAGCAGGCGCAGCAGTTCGCGCAAACGGAACGAAGGCATACTCCTTCCCGGCATCCACCACGGCAGGCACAATGCTGGCCTTGTCATACATCCCACCGTCAGCCCCTTCATAGAAGCCCGCAAAGCGGTAGGTGTAAGCGCCATAGTCAGTAGCCGACGCTGCCACGACGGGCGGGAATGCAGGCTTCACAATCCCAAGCTGGTAAGCCACGCCATCGCAGCCGCGCACCATCGGCGCACCATGCCCCGCAATATAAAGCCGCCCCCCCGTGTCGCCCGGCATCACCCGCTGCGCAAAGTACACCTTCCCCGGATATTGCAGCCACTGGCCGCAATGCCGGTAAATCGACTGGGTGCCCGCCAGCACCGCAACGCCCGCATCCAACGGCAAGCGTGACGGTTCAACATCCCCATGCAGCAGATAGGCATTCTCGGCGATGGTAGCCATCGAATCCCGCAGCAGGCGCGGCGAAGTCCGTGGGCTTAACCCATTGAATGCCCGCAGGTCGAAACCGTCCGCCATCTCAGAACGTCAACTGGATGACGTTGCCGGTCGCATTCCAGGGGTTCTCGCAGGGGTTGTCAGTCCCTGCCGCACAGATTTCGCGCGTCTTCACCCCATCCTTGATCGCGGACGCCAGCATTTGCGCCGTGGCAGGCTCGTAATACACCAGGTCCCCCATGCGGAAATCCATCTGCAAGCGGTAGCACTGGTCATTGGTGCGCTCCACCCCCCACTTGTCGCCGTTGGTGTTGACCACCTTCAGCACCTCCTTGTAAACGCCATTGCAACCCGTCGCAGGCCTGACCAGCGTCACAAAGAAATAGTCGCCGCTATCCGGCTGCACCGACGGGAAACAGGTGGTCCCGGCAACAATGATGAGGTTTTCGTTGGCATAGAAATCCGCCCGCAGCTTCGTCTGCGCCGGGTCAGAAACAAGCACCTTGCCCATGTCTAAAACTCCTTGGCACAGCCGCAGCCGTGCTTATGATGGTGGCCATGTGGGTGGCACCCACAACCCGGCACGCTATGCAGCGTGCCGCCATGGTGGTGATGGTGCGCCGCGCACGCCTCGCCACCCGGCAACCCGTAATGCAGCACCACATCATGGTGGTGCACCTCCGGGTAAGCGGGCAGCACATGGCAGTGTTCCGGGCTCATGGTGGACGTGGTGGACAGGCAGCATCATCGTATGCGGCAAACGGTGGCCAGGCCGGAACCCACAACCCTGCACAACTTTCAAAACACGCGGCCTGCACTCCACAAGCGCGTAATGGTTAAATGTCTGCATTGAATATCCCCAAAAATGTCAGGCGTCGCCCAACTCAAACAAGACCAACCCATCCACCGGCATTTCCGCCCCGTGGAAGAGCAAGATGATTTGCGCCTCATACAGCCCATCAGGCCAAGCGTCAGTGCAAGGCGTCTCCAGCAGCACCGCCTGCTCCCCGAACATCAGCGTCGCGTCAAGGTCAAGCGGGAAACGTTGCGCCACCACCTCACCCCGGCAACCGCAAGCCGGGAAATGCTGCACAACATCGCCATGACGGCCATCCCCGCACGGCTGCAACCAGCCACGCGGCGCAATGCGCACCCTGGCCGCCATCCCCTCCAGCAGGTCAACATCCCCCAGGCAAAACACCGTCTGCGGCTCCACAAACCGCAGCCCCTCATTGATCACACCCATCTCAACCCCCGCATCCGTGGCATATCCTCACCCCCCTGCAACCTGCCCATTGCCGCCCTGTCCGCCACCAGCAGCGCCTTCGCCGCCTGATACAACGCCAGGAATGACCCCGCCAGCGCCGGGTTGCTCCAGCGCTGCTGCGGCACCAGCAACAAACGCGACAACGCAAAGTTGACCACCGCATCCTGCAAGTTTTGCGGCGCATCCAGCAGCCCACTGGCCGCCACCTGCACTTCAAGCGCCAGCTCAAGCCCGCTTTCATCCGGCGCATCCAGCAAGCGGACACCACAGCCAGATTCCCGGTACGCCACCACCCGCCCATCCAGGCGCACCCACAGCACCCCGGCCACCGCCCGCCCGGCAGGCGCATCAACCGGGTATTCAGCCTGCCCGGCCCGCGTCATCAGCCTGCGCGTGTGCGAATCAAGACCCGCATCGCCCGCCACCGTGCGCAACGCCTGCTCAAGGTATTGCCGCGCCAGCAATGTCGGGCACTCCGGCGCATGCACCAGCACCTCATCCAGCGCCAACTCCAGCCAGCCGCTCATGCCGACCTCTGCCGGTCGTAATGGGTCACGGCTGGCGGCTTGTCCCGCCCGCCCGCCGCCCTGATGCCAACCTTCTGTGCAAACGACTGCGCAAACACCGCCGCCACATTGGCATTGTCGGCATATTCCGCATCCTTCGCATAAGCCGCCGACACCACATAATCCACCAGCGCCGACCGGTACGAATCCGGCACCACCAGCCTGTCCCCCATGCCGCCGACCTCTGGCTGGAACACCGACACATAAGCCAGCACCTGCACCCCCTGGCGCGGCCACGGGTACACATAAAAATCCGTCCCAACCGCATCATCCAGCCAGTAATCCCACACCTCGCGCGAATCCCGGTAAGGCGCATACAGCGCAGACACAGAATGCAGCGCATGCCGGTCAGCCCGGTTGATGCGCCTGCCCGCCGTGCCATCAGCCTGCACATTGCACTCCAGCCGCAACAACTGGCGCACCCCATCCGGCACCACCTGCCGGTTGGCGCCCACCAGCACCAAGGCGCGGTGTTCCGCCGCATCCTCAGGCCGCGCATCGCCGACCGCATCCACGCCATCCTGCAACCACTGCAACAGCTCGGCGTCCGGCCAACGCTGCGGGCTTGTCCCATCCCGCAGCGTCACCCTCACACGGGCCAGCACATCACCCGCCAGCACGCTTTTTCCCCGCCGGTTTCACCGCATCCTCCGGCACCGCCCCAGGCGCAGCGCCCGCCACCACCGCCACATCATCAGGCGCTTCGGCATCAGCAGGCACCACAAACAGCTCCGCCCCTTTCGGCAAAGCCATCCCCGGCGAAAACCCATGCACCACCCCATTGGCCGCCCGCACCCAAGTGCCAGGCGGAAACGCATCACCAGCAGCCATGCTCAACCCCCACCGAAGCGTGAACCCATCGGCGTCACATCCGCCAGCCACAACGCCACGCCCAGGATCCCCTCATTGGCATCCGCCCCAAACGTCACATAGACCGGCGTGCCCACCGTGATGAACTCACGCACATCCTTGAAGCCCTTCACATTCCGGCCAACGGACAGGTCAGAACTGAAATACCTGTCCGGGTCAGCCTCCGTCCCCACCATGAACGGCACAGGCGTGGCGGAAGGCACCTCCACAATGAACGACGCCCAATCGATGAAATGACCCGGCATCAGCAAGGTCTCCGTCAACTGGAACCTCTCCCCCGCCTTCGCCGGGTGCTTGCAGAAATTCCGCACCCAATCCGCCCGCCCCGCAATCGTCCCGTAAGCCGGGATCGGCGGGTCACACGCAAACTGGCAAGGGTCACTTTGGCAACAACTCATATCTAAAACCTCTCAAAAAAAGGCCGGGCATGTCCCGGCCAAACTTGCTCCCAACAAGCAAACAATCAGGTGTCAGCCCTTGGCCACACGCGCCAAGGCCAAATATTCCGGGTTCGTCACCATCCAGTCATACACTTGCAGGCCCCGGTAAATGTCCCCGAACGTCTCCTGTGAGCGCAACTTGCTCTCCGTCTTGGTCAACTGGGTGGCAAACGTGATGGCCGAGGTATGCCCCGCCACAATGTCAAACACGCGGCTGCCGCCCACATCGTAGTTGCGCACCAAGTTGGACATATAGACCTCCATGCCGTCGATCATGCCAATCTTGCCATTGCGCAACGGCGACTTGCTTTCACCCATCGCCGACGCATCCTGAAAACGCGGGTGCTTCAGCACCAAGTTCTTCAGCCACTGCGGGATCACCACAAACAGGTTGCCGCCGTCGTTCGGCACATCGCGCTCCTCCAGCGTGCTCATCAGGTCGATCAGCACATTGATCGCCGAGTTGTCGCAATCATTGCCGCCACACGACAGCACCAGCGGGTTGTAGCCGCCCACGCCCGCCCCGCCCAGGTCATAAGCGCCCGACACAGCGCCCGCCGCACACCCCTGGTTGCACGGGTCAACATGGAACGGCAAATCACACAGCAACTCCGTGTCGATGCGCTTGGCGCCGGAATGGGAAGACTTCTTGATAGCCTTCATCGGCAACGACTTCTCAGCCCGCTGCGCCATGTCAACGTCATCATCCACGAACATGAAATAATGGGCGCGGTCCACATCCATCACCACCGGCTCACTTTCCAGCTTGCCGGTCAGCTCCAGCTTCTGCCCCTTGTGGTATTTCGCCCACTGGATGTCAGGCACACGCGGGATGAACACCTTATCCCCCTTCTGCCTGATCTCCCCCTCAAAATCCGTGTTGGTGATGGAAGACGCCACCGTCAGCGTATAAAATTCATGCAGCCACTTGCCGCTCCACACCTCGGGGATATAGCCGCTGGCCTTCTGGTCTTGAAAGCCCGGCGCGCGTTGTACAGTCATGCTAAAAACCTCTCAAAAAACGTCAGGCAACCCCCAGATGCCGTTCCGACAAGCTGATAAGGCGCTCAATATTGCCCCACTTGTCCCACATCTCAGGGTTGCGGTACTTGCCGCGCCGGAAATCGGCGCGGTGCTTCTCAATCTGTTGCACCGTCAGATACTGCGGCGTTGCAGGCTGGGTTGCCCCGGCGCGGCTACGCCCCGGCGACACCTGGCTTTGCACAGACTGCTGGCGCGACTGGCTGGCTTGTGCCTCCGCCTTAAAGCGCTGCACCATGCCAATCAGCCGCCCAGCCTGCATGTTCGCCTTTGCCTGCACCATCAGGTCATAGCGGGAAACCCCGCTTGCACCGTCCATCTGCCCAGCCCACGAGCGGAACCCATCACTGTTGATCACAGCGTCGTAATCTTCGATGGCGTCGTAAACGTCCGCCTCAAACGCAGCCGCCCGCATCTCCGCAAACTGCCGCGCCTGCCCGTCACCGTTATCCGGCGGCTTGGGCGTCTTGTCCGGCTCAGGCTTTTGTGGTGGCGCAAAATACTGGTCAAACGCCGCCAGCGTGTCCTCATCCAGCAATTCGGTCAGGCGGGAACGCGCAGCACTGCGCCGCCCATCCTCTTCCGCCTTCGCCCGGTTTGCCGCCTCACGCCGTGACATGGCCTGCTCAATCTGCTGCTCCATGCCCGCCTGCAACTGCTCCACCTGCCTGCGCAACTGTGCATTCTCAGCGGCCAACGCCCGCAGCCTGCCTGCCTCCACATTCGCCTTGTGTTCCCAGCCATCCGGCTTGCCGTCCGGCTTGTCCACCGTCACGGCACTGCCCTGCTGGCTGTCGCCACCCTCCTGATTGCCGCCCTCACCGTCCCGAGCGTCCGCGAAGCCATGCCCGCCATCGGGCTGGGGTTCACCATCGAATTCGGGCAAAGCAACCTCATCGCCATCAACCGGCAATTCCTGCGCTTCTTGCTGCAAGGCCAACCCTTCAAACAACTTGTCAGCGTCACTGTTCGCGTCAATGACGCGCTGTGGGATTCCACTCATGTCCAACACCTCATGTAAGCCCGCCGTGCGGGAGTTACACCAACCAACGCAAGCCATTTCCTACCGGCACACCGGCCAGATCAGAGGGAATTGCGCACCAAAGAGCCATCCGGGAAGCCATGCACCCGCGCAAGTGCTGGGGTTCCCATGCCTGGCATAAAAAAAGCCCACTGTCGCCAGTGGGCTTTCGCTATGCCTTCCAACATTACCAATCAACCTTCCCTGACCATCCGTCCAGCCTCCTCCAGCAGCCCCAGAATCCGCCGGTGCCGCCTGCACTCCCCCTGCTGCCTGCGCAACTCAAGCTCATGCTCATTCACCATCAGCACCTGCCTGCTGGACTCCTCAAGCTGGCCAAGCATTTCCCGGAACACGGCAAAATCGTCCGTCTGCGCCAGCCGGTACAGCGCGTGCGCTTCCTGCTGGTTCACTGCAACACCCCGAACCACGCCTGTGCGGCCTTCTGCTGCCCGCTCCAAGACAAATGGCAACGGTCAGCATGGAACATCCGGTCAGCCAACGGCGCAGCAAGGTCGGTATCCGCCCCACGCCGCAAATTCAGTTCAGGGTATTCGCCCACAATGCCAACCTGTGCAGCCCGCACCCCATCACCCTGCCCGAAATCATCACCACACAGCGACGTGACCCCGACATAAAACGGCGCGTTGCTGTACTGGCGCACATCCCTGATGACATTCAGCAGCTTGCCCTTGTAATCCGCCTCGCCACTGCCAGCGTCACTCTCGCCCTGCATCCATACGATATGCGTGTACTGCCTGCCGCCCGCGAACGCCTCCGGTATCAGGTCATAGCACGGCTGCTCCTCGCCCCAGTATTTGGTTGCCGCCGTCCAGTCAGCGCGGCTCCAGCACTCAACCGTCGAGCCGCCCCGGCTGATGTTCGTAAACGTCACCGTACCGGCCTTGCCAGCCATCACCAGTGCATCCCCGACCAGCCCCCAGATAGAACCCTCGCCCCACTCCCATGTGGTTGTGCCGCGTATCGGGTCTGCGTAAGGCTGCGTGTACCCCAAATATTCAGCGTACACGCGCCCGGTAACTGTCTGCGTGCGCCTTTCTGCGTGGCTCCCCGCGTTGCTTTGCCCGATCACCAGCACGCGCCAATCGTCAGGCTTAACCGCTGGCGCACTGGCATAGATCACCTTCCCCGCTGGCTGCTGGAAGCACCCAGCCACCAGCACAGCAAACAACGGCAGTGGAAAGCGCATCAAGAACGGCGCACAACGCGCATATTGACAGCGCCAGAGAAGGAACCGCCAGGCGCACCGTGGAACAGCTTCACAGAAAGCTTGTCCCCCGCATTAAAGAAGTTTCCGATGTTGCTGATAACCAGGGGATGAGCAGCCGGAAATGGCGAAGCGGCAATAGGGCCTGCGAAATTGACATTGTAGCCCTCAGTAACATTCGTGCCATTAATGAGGAGTTGCAGCGCCGTACCCAACCAGTCAGCCTGGGCTGCGCCAGCCCATGTTAGTGCTGATCCAGGGTTAATCTGCACAACGATGTCGTATACACCAGGAGCCCCAATGGAAAACTCAGTGCCACTAGTAGAGCCGCCGATGTCGTTCTGGTACTCAGTCAGGTTGACAGCCTTCCAGCCAGTACCTGAATAGCTAACCGCCTCAGCAACAACAGCCGAAGGGCTGCCCGCTTGCAGCATCCACCTTGACCCATCCCAAACCATGACGCAGTTTTTTGGGTGCGGCGCGGCAGTGGCGCCGCCAGTCTTCCACATATCCCCCACCTTGACCTTGGCCGGGTCAGGAGGCGCGTCACTGGAAAAAGTGGTCGGGGTTGTGCCAGTGGCGCCAGACCCACCCGCCGAAACATCCGTCCAGCCAGCGCCGCCAAGCACCGGGTCGGCCATGCCATTGCCGCCAGCCCCAACTGCATAGATTTTGCCGTTGCCGCCCAGCACGCGCGCCCCCACCGGCATCACCTGCCCAGCCGCCGCGAACAGGTCGCGGATGGTCTGCCAGTTGCCCAGCGGCGCACCGGCATAGATGCCGCAAGCCAAATAGTTTTCAATCGGGTGCACCACGAACTCATCATCCGTGGTTTTTTTCAGGGGGTTGTAAGTGCGTGCGCCGGTCAGGAAATCATCCAGCGGCTTGATTTTGTCGATTGCCATGTGTTTGTCACCTTAAATTGTTGCGTCACGGGAAGCCGTGGAAAAGCCCAGATGTGCGTCAGCCTGGTACGGTGGCCGGTCAGCCTTGACCCCGCACGGGATGTCCAGATACCAGCAGATTTTCAGGAAGCAGCCGCCCATCGAATACAGGCGGAAATCGGCCAGGTCGTCCAGCCCAAACCCAATCGGGTTCAGCAATGGCGCATTCGTGCCGAGATGGTCAAAGTTTGTCGCCCCATTCAGCGACACGACGTAATCGCCCTTCACTGGCGTGAAAACCACATAGCGGGCTTTCTGCCCAGTGTTCGGGTCAACCGGGATATTCACCGTGCACTCGCCTTCCGCCCCGACCACCGCAAACTCGCAGTAATCATGCAAGGTGAACGCCCGCGTCATGACAGGCTTGGCCACTGGCGGAGGCGCCACCGGCGCAACCACGCAGCCATGGGAATGATAAGGGTGCATGCCAGCCTCCTCAGAATGTCAGTTGAATGAATTGGTGCGCGGTCAGCGTCAGGTTCACCCAGTTCGTGCCGTTGTCCGTGGCCGGGTCAACAGCCGGGTTGCCGACCAGGCGATACAGCGAGCCATCAGACCCAACCACAATCGTACCCACCGGCATGGCCTTACCCGCCGCATCCAGCGCCGCCTTCACCTTCGCCCAATCGCCCGCCACGCCGCCGGTATTGACCGCCTGGAAAATCTGCGTAATGGCGGGGGCCACTGGCGTCCAGTTCGCGCCATTGTCCGTGGCCGGGTCAGCGTCAGGGTTAGCGCCGGTCAGCCGGTACAGCACACCATCCGAGCCGATCACCACAGCCCCTGCCGGAATCTTGCGGCCAATCGCCGCATAAGCATCTCTCGCCTTCTGCCAGTCACCGAGAGGGGCGCCAGCCTTCGCCGCCCCCTCCATCCCCGCAATCGGCGACGCCGACAGGTTCACCCAGTTCGACCCGCTGTCCGTGGCCGGGTCAACATTGTCATCCCCAATGAGCTTGTAGATGTTGCCGTCAGACCCGATGACCCGCGTACCGGGCGGCATATGTTCATTGTCCGCCGCAAACAGCAGGCGCACGGTTTCCCAGTCCCCCGCAATGCCGCCGAGTGAGACGGTGCCCTTCAGGGCAACCAGTTGCGGGCTGGCCGTGATCGACTGCTTGCACGAGTTGACACCCGCCAGCCGGTCGTTGACAGCATCAAGCCGCGCCCCTGTGCCTGGGGCGCAGGAGCCAATGGAGCAATCAGCCATGATGAAACCTCAAGTAAATCCAAACTATTTCGCAGGCAACAGCCCGAAAGCCGCCCGCATCGCATCCAGTGGCCCGAATGCCACCAGCACCAAAATGACCAGGAAAATGGAAAGCACCCACAGGATCGCAGTGACCACCGTCTGTTGTTTTTCAGTGACCGACTCAAGCGATTTCAAGCCCATCTTCAAGTCATCCATATCCTGCCGCTGCCGGTTCTGCCGCTCCTCGACGAGCGCCAGCCGGGTGGCGTTGTCCGCCTCTGCCATAGATGTTCCCCTGTTTCAGAATTACCCAGGCAAGCCATAGCGTTCAGTCACCGCCATTGTTTCCCTGTCGCGTATGGCTGCAAAGTGCGCCATCAGCTTTTCATATTGTTCTTTCTGTTCTTCGAATTGTTCAGCCGCAATGGCCATGTTGTCGGCATACACCTGCTGGATGCGGGCGATTTCCTCATCACGGCGCACCCTCTGGTATTCAAGTTCTGTCTGGCTCATTTGCTGCCCCCGCTGAATATTCCAGAAATGAATGTTGTCGCCCGTTGCCTGCCATAGATGGCTCCAGCCCCAATTGCGCCAACAATGATGTTTTCAGCGATGTCGCGGTACTCCGGCGAAATCTCCACGCCATACTTGACCGCCAGCCAAGAGGCTATCCCACCGACAACAACCTTCGTCACCATGCTTGATGCCAACGGCTTTGCATTGGCTGCCTTGTAAGCCTTAGCCATCCTCGCCTGTTCGCGCTCTGCTTTCCATGCCAGGAAATCGGGGTCTTGCAGGACGGTATCAGCCTCCGGTTGCCGGATTGGTGTAGCCACTGCGGCAGCCACATAAACCGGAGCGCCATCGGCAAACTCTCCAGCCTGTTCACTTCCTGCCGACTCGTTCCAAGGCTCGCGCTTCTTCTCCCCAAACACAGCCAACTCCCATGAAGTCTCGTAATCCAGCCCGGAAGACTGGGCATTGCCAAACCGCGCCCGCGCCTCATCCAGCGCCCTGCCAACATCATCGGCAGCCATAGATGCGGAATTCCCCGCCTTGCCGTCATAGGCCGACTTGCCGGTGTCAGGATGCGCAAGACTTGCCCACTCCAGCGCCATGGCAATTTGTGCCTTCTTCCTGTCGCCGGATTTCCCCTCGATATAGAGCTGCACATCCCGCCGCTTCCGGCGCAGCAGGTGCCATGCAAACAGGAAGTCCTGCAATTCCTGGCTAAAAGCTGCATCCAGCGGTGGCTTCAGGTCATCGACAGCCCCAACCATTGTTTTTGGGACAATCTGGTATCCTCCAACAGCAAAGAACCTGTCAGGATTCCCAATGGGAAGCGCCTGCCTGCCCATGACATCACGCAGTGTCATGGCTGAAAAATCCTCTGTCGTCGCGCTGTTCACATTTCCCCTGTTCAGCGCGTTGTAGCCCATCTTCCCTGACTCGGCCTTTCTAACCATGTCGGCCAAAATCATTCTCTATTACCCATGTTCCCTATAAAAAAGCCCTCACGAGGAGGGCTGTTCACTTGCTTTTTTTGTGGTGCCAATCCATGCACACCTGCGCCAGCCGGTCGGTGTCAATGACCGGAGCTGGGCAGGAAACATCCGTAGCAGCTCCGGCCATTGCGCGGGCTTCAGTGCTGGCGGTGGTGGCCATGGCATGCCAAGCCAACAGCCCGCCAAACAGTGCGCCAGCCATGAACACGGCCAACACAAACACGGCGGAAGGCCGCGCCTTGCAGCACAGCAACTCCGCTATGGCCGTCTCCACATCGGTTTTCATGCTCAAACAGGCGCATCGGCGTAGTGGTCGACCATCGCCTGGAGCACCCGCATGCTGGCCTGGATGTCCCCGTAGTAGGCGTCAATGTCAGCCTGCGGGACACCCGCCGCCAACAGCTTGGTGCGCAAGCCTGAACAGGCGCTCAACGCCACATAATTGCCGATGCGGTCAAGGCCAGCCTGCGCCTGCGCCGGGCTGATGCCCGTAGCGTCCGTGTGCAGCTTGATCTCATTGACCGGCGGCACATCCGTCGGGCATGGGTCACAAAGTATCGACGCCAGTGCGTCGTCCATCGTCACGGCTGGCTGGGCAATGACGCTGTACCACTCCGTGACCGAATCAAAGTCCAGCAGGCCATCGGCCATCATCGCCGTCAATTCGGCCTCGATGTCCGGCAGCGCATGGCTGTAGGGCATCGCCTGCATCGTGGCCAGCAAGTCAATTCGGCTCGCACGGTCGCCAACGGCTTCCAGGAAGCCCAAGATGTCATTACGTATTGTCATCCCAAAATCTCCAAAAAAATTAAAGTCAAATTTCCCGCAGGCTCAACATTGGCGCCATCTCCGACAGCTCCAATGCGCGCCCAACCACGTCGCCGTTGTGCAGCTGGCACGTCACCACATCCCCCGCCGCCAGCGGCACAATGGCTGTGCACTCCTCAATGTTGCGGGTGCTGACATTGCCTGACGCCGCCACCCGTGTGCCGTTCACAGCAATTGCCGTGAACCGGGCCAAAGCCAATGACCCCAGGATGAAACCGCCAAGGGCCTTCACTTCATACAGGCCATCACCGCCGGGCTGCACCACCACGCCGCCGCCGGAAGCGGCCAGTTTCAAGCCCCGCGCCACGGAAACGGTGTCCATGGGGCAGGCCGCCCAACCGGCAGGCTGCGTGTAGGCCGTGTTGCGCCGCAACACAATGGCCGACATCACCTGCCTCAAGACCGGCTCGTAGATGACCGGGGCGGCAATGCGGCGTGTGCCTGCCGCACTGGAGCTGGCGAACACATAAGGCTTGATGGCCAGTGCCGCAGGCGCGGCAGTGCGCACAAAGTCAAATGCCAGTGTCAGCACCGTGCTGGCCGCATCATAGCTGTACGTCAAATTGCTGGCGCTGATCGTGGCCGCCGAGGATGTCTGGAAGGCTGCGGTTTTCGCCGTGTGGTTGATTGTCGCCAGCACCCGGTCTGTTGGGCCATTTGAATGGACGCCGATGGAACTTGTCTCTGACGACCCATCCAGCTTGATCTGGAACATGAGCCGGTAGGCCCTGTTCAGCCTGATGCTCCCGCTGTATGCCGTTGTTTCAGGGGACTCATTGGCGCCCGTGCTGTCGTCCGTCACAGCGTAGAACGGGTTATATGCCCCGCTTGTGCCGTCGGCAGCCACAGTTGCCCCGTTCAATGTCCATGCCGAAATGTCCGGCAACGGGTTGATCATGTCGTACCCGACCGCCCCGGCCAGCGCCACGGCATCGAACACGCCGCCATAGGATGCCGGGACAATTCCGGGCGTGGATGCCTTGGCGTCAATCCCGTCGGCGACGTTCGCCAGCCACCCCACGGTCTTGTCCGCCACATCGGCAGCCCCAACACAAACCTCAATGTTGTCAGCGTCAACGGCATAGAACAGCTTCTGCACCAGCCCGGTTGTCGGCGCTGGCGTGACCACCGCGCCCGCCGTTGCTTGGCTCAAGTAGTAGCTTTTCCCCACCGTGTAGCCATGCGCCGCCTTACGGACACGGCCCGTCGCCAACACAGAGCCGTCGGACAGCAACAGGCCGTCCGCAACTGTCCCCAATGCATTGGCCCGTGCCGCTGTGTTGCCTGCGCCGTACACAGGGAGGATGGATGCCGTCACGGCAGGGATGACGCCCTGCACCTCAAAACGCTGCGCGGCGGGGTTCCACACATGGCCAACGCCGAGTGTCCCCGGCGTCATGACAGTTTTTTCAGTTGCCATCTCAGCACCCTCCGGCGTTATGGCGCGCCCGTGCTGGAGCCGTACATCAACACGTTCCCGGCCATGTCCTTAAGCACAACATCGTGCGTCAAGGTGTTGATGTCCGCAGGCACAACCTCCAGGCCGCTGCCCGCGTCTGTGATGCCGCCAGCAGCCTTTGTCTTGACCATCGCCGACAGCTTGTTGCCCGCCGTGCCGTCGCCCGAGAACGCAATGCTCGTGCTGTCCTGCGTGCTGGTCTTCGCCAGCTCCATCAGGTTGATGGTCTTGCTCCCGCCGTCATTCAACGCCAACGTCAGCACCATGCTGGCCGCGTCGTAGTCTGTCCCAGCGGTGTCCAAATGCACGTCGTTGACACCGGCGGGGACAGCCTTTACCGTCCCGCCATACTGGGTGAACTTGTAAACCGGGTTGGCTGGGTCAGTGGCTGTGTCCAACGTCACGTCTGTGAAGAATGGGTTGAGCAACGGCCCCGACAAATTCACCTTGTTGTTGGTCGTGGTGTCGAAATGGGTTGCGTTGAAGTCGCTTGGCGCGACGACAGTCTTCAATGTAGGCATGTAAATTTCCCCTTAAGCTGGAATGCCGATGTACAGTGTGTTGCCCGCCATGTCCTGCACCCGCACCGCGCTTGGGTTTGCAGCCATGGCCGTGAAAAGGTTGCTGATGTTGGCCGGGTCTGACGTGTCGAAGCCGCCCGCCCCAGGGTCTCCCTTATCGCCTTTGTCGCCCTTTGCCCCATCCGGACCGGTCGCGCCGGCGTCCCCCTTGTCGCCCTTGTCACCCTTGTCGCCTTTCGCCCCCTGGACTCCGCCAACGGCATTGAAAGGCGTTGACAGGGCGGGCATGGAATCGCGTGTCAGCGTGAGTGTCCTGGTGCTGGAATTGTAGGTAAGCTCCAGCGGCGTCCCCTTGGGGTAACCGGAGCCGCCCCGCCCGAATGGAATTGTTCCGCAAGACATAGATAACGTCCTCAGAATGTCAGAATTGGTTGAACCCATGCCCGCCAGCCGGTTGCCCATCCGGCAACAACTCAGGCGGCATAGCCTGTTGTGGTTGCTGCATCTGCTGCATCTGCTGCATCTGCATTTGCTGCTCTTGCGCCGCCATCCGCTGCTGCATCTCCTGACGGCTAGGCACAATCCTGTCGCCGGGCATATCCAGCCCCTTGACCATCTCGCGCAGCAATTCCGCCCTACCCTCAACGCCAATGATCTGCATATCCACAGGGTTGGCCGTCGAAGCCAGGAACTCACCCCGACGCAACTGCAACTGTTCCTTCACCACCAGCGCAGCAGCACCACGCGGCTTGATCGTAATATCGCCTTTCACGGAATCATCATCGTGATACAGCATGTTCCAGACGAACTGCGCATACAGCACCGGCTCAATAATGTCGATGTCGATGTTATAGATAATCGAGCGGATGCCCTTGGCCGCAGCCCCCATCAGCATCGAAAGCCCCGAAGCCGTCTTGCCAGCGCCGCCCGCATTCGCAATCCCCTGAGAGTATGCAGGAACGCCCGTCAACTCATCCGCCAGCGTCTTGAAATGGTTCAGCACCCCCAGCAGCTCCCCCGAATTCGAATTCGGCTGGAAAAACTGGATAGGGTTGGAACTCCCGCCCGCATCATTCGGCTTGAAATGCCAAACCTTCCACGGGTACATCAGGTCATTCTGGTCTTCCCGCCTCACCCGGCCATCATCAATCGCCACCTGCGGCCCCGACGCCATCCCCATGTTGTTAACCAGGTTGCGCGCCGAAGCGTTGGAAATGTCCTGGCAATCCGTCATCAGCTCCGGGATCGACTGATGCCAAAACTGGTCATTCATTTTCACCGCGCCCGTGTGGTAATAAGGCCGCAAGCCGAGCGGATGTTCATTGAGCCTCGCCTTGATCACATGCTCCCCGACCAGCCACACCTCCGCCTCATGCCAGCGCCCCGCCTCGATGTCGCCAGTCCATCCCCAGTCAATCAACCACTGGCCTTTCACCTGGCCGAAAAACTGCAACGCGTCAATCTCGCTGGCTGGCCCACCCGACAGCGTGGTGTCATTCTCAAATTCCGACCGCTGCAACGCCTGCACATCATCCGACACATCCAGCCACTTGAAGCTGCCGCCGTCAAACTCATCCAGCACCGACCGCAGCGCCGCATCATCAAACCCGTCCACCCCCAGCAACAACTCAATGTCACCCGGCTGCAAATGGTGGTGCTCAATCACATACGCCGCCCGCTGGCAATCCACCGCCCCCGGCGACGGGTACAAATCAAACGGTGAAACCCGCTCAAAGAACATGCCAACCCGCTCATCCGGCACCGGCCTAAAATCCCTTCCCCACGTCATGCGCCTGCTGTTGCGCAGCACCGGCGCCTTCATGATGCCCGCCTTAAGCGTCACCACATCCGCGATGATCGCGCCCAACGCATTACGGAAGCCGCCCTCAACCTGTTGGTCTTCACACAGTTTTTCCATGCACCCTGCCCGCTCCTCTGCATCCTCCTGCAAAGCAGCCCGCACAGCATCACGCAAACCGTCCTCATCCTGCGCGCCCATGCCATTCTGCACCGCCGTCGCCAACACCATCATTTCCAGCTCATCCGGCAAATCAGGGATCGGTGTAGCGTCCATCGTCCACGGCTTATCACCGGCAGGCAGCAGCACATCCCGAATCCAGCTCTCCGCCCCCCGGCACTTGCTGTCCGTCAGCTTCAGGAACAAATCAGAAAGCCCCTGCTTGCGGATCACCGCCAGCTTGTCAGGCGCGTACTCACCCCGCCGCTGGCGCAAGTTGTCCAGCATCTGCTGCTCAACCAGCCGCTTGGCGTCCTTCGCCTCCGCGTAGCACTTGCGCACATGCGCCGCCAAGTCCGACAGCGCCGACACTTGCTTGCCCTCTTCCAGTCCCGCACCGTCAACCACAGAACCACCCGGCACCCGCGCATCCATCACGACCACGCACCCCGTGCCATTCCAGCATCAACCGGGCGGCGGAAAGCAACCACATCATCCCGCGCCACCGGAAACGCAAACGTCAGCGCCAGCGCATCCCCAAGATCAGGCGACCGCCCCAAACGCTTGCTCAACTCTTCCTTCCCCTCAAGCTTCAACCTGCCGCTGCTGTCATAACCGAACTCTGGCGCGGTCAAATCACCATGCAACTCATCACTGTCTGGAATGTTCACAGGCTGATCCTGCACCCACCCATTCATAAGCCCCCACATCTCAGCCCGCTTGTTCGTGTACGAAGTCGAATTGCTGGCGCGCTGCGCAAACTGAACGCCCGTCACCAGATCAGAAAACCCCAGCTCCCGCACCCGGTCAACGATGCCAGCACCCAGCCCGCCAACATCCACAAAAACCTTCTTCGGCGCGTGCAGCCTCACCCACTCCAGCAGCTTGCCAACGACCTCCATCGTATCCAGATGCTGGAATTTCTCCATCGCGACAACCTCGCGCCCACGCCGCAACACAAATGCAGTCGAATCCTTGCCGAACCGCGCCGGGTCAACGCCCAATATCAGCGGTGCGGACTCATCCCGTGAAGCACATGACCTCGCCGCCATCACATGCACCGCCTTGATCAGGCTCTTGCTGTCCGAAACCTGGAACGCCTCCACAACCGTGCACGGGTACTCCTGCCGGAACGAATGGGTTCCATCCGTCCCACCGACAGACAATTCAGCAATCTTTCTGCGTCTCCACGCAAGCTGCCCATCGTTAAGCTGGTAAAGGCCCACAAGTTCGGACTCCTCCCCCGACCTTCTGAACCCTTCCCCCGGCCCCACCCAGTATTCAGGCTGCCAAAACCACGGCACAAACACCAACTGGTAATCTGTCTCGCCCGCCTGGGCAGCCATGCACTGCTGATAAAAGTAATTGCCTATCCCGTTTGCCGTCGACTCAAGGATAACCTCTGTCCCAGGCTGGTCAGGGATAGCCTGCATGATCCCCTTTGCGTGCTCATCCGCGTGCGGCCAGAATGCCACCTCGGAACCATGGAAAACTGGATAGTGCTGGAACGCCCGACCCCCTTGTTCCCGGCAGTGCCAACCTTATAGCCGGAATCCAGCTTGCCGAAGATCAACTCCCGCGCATTGCTGGCATCAGCCGATGGCCTCATCACCTCAAGGTTGCATTCATGGAATCTCGCCACCATATCGAACAGGTTATTGGTCGCCTCGTTCTCATGCGTCAGGATGAAAGCCCTAACCCCACGCCGATGGGTCACGCGCCAGTAAAAACGCGCCTCGGCATACGTGGAAACGCCCTGCTGCCGCCCCTTCAGCACCAGCGCCCGCACCTTGCCAGTGCGCTGAAGCTGACCCTCAAGCTGTGAATGCAGATGCCGCTGCGCCTCGTTCGGAACAAACGGCCTGATAGCGCCCGCCTTCGTCCTGATCTTCAGGCAATGTTCCGCAAACAGGAAAAAATCCTCAGCGAACCTTTTCCGCAGTGCCATCTCCCGATCCTGCATCATCCACCCTCGGGGACAAGCTTCTCCATCAGCTCCAACCACTCCTCATGGCCCCTGCTCACCGTTGCATCAATTTCCTGCCTTGGCTTTCCCGTCCCACGATCCAGCACTTCCCGCGCCGCCAGGATACGGATGTTGTCCGGCTTCTTCGGGTTCTGCGCGATCTTCACCAGGATGTTAATCATTGACGCGCTGTGTGTGGCCGCAATCTCCCTGACCTGCCTCTTTTTCTCATCCACGGAGCCTTTCGGCCTGCCAGCGCCGCTACGCGCACCACCACGCGCCATGCCAACCCACCCCAACAAAACAGCGAAGCCACTTGTTTGAAAAGTTTTGAATAAAAATCAAACGCCCACAAAAAAGCCCGGATCAGCGTTAACCGACCGGGCTTCTTCTGCCACCTCTGGCGACAATGCCTGAACTGTACCGTTTTCCGTGACGATCCACAACAAAAACTTATTGCCATCCTCAAATCACTAATGGCATTCCACATTTTCTGCGTTGCTGACAAAACCATTGAAACGTCTAGACGTTTTGCTATAATAGCACCTGTACCGCACTGCTACACCCGCACCGGGCGGCTTCCCGGAACTCTTCAAGGAGTTAGCTATGAAAAAAGCACTATCTATCATCCTCGCCATCTCCCTCAGCACCGCATCAGCGGAAGGCTGCAAGTGCGCCACCCCTGAATGCGCAGCTGGCCTGCCACCTTCCACCCCGCACGAAGTTTCCTACGAAGAAGCTTGCGTCGTGGGCGGCAGTACAGTTTGCTTTCTGGCCGCCCTGCGGGTTCCATCCAGCAGGCGGACGGCCTTCATCGCAAGCTGCCAAGCGGGCAAAACGGCGGCCTGCATAGCTATGTGTGAGTAAACGTAGCGGGGAGGTGGCTTAACCGCCTCCCTTTTTTCCAACACTGGAGGAAACTGAAATGTATAAAGTCTACCTGTTGAAAAAAACCCGCTCAGGCACGGAAGTGATGAAGGGGTTAAGCACCGAAACCCCATCCGCCGCAGCGGCCACCGCCGCATTCTGGGACTTGCGCCACCAGCCAGACCTGCAAGGCCAGCCGATCCTGCTGCTGATGACCAAGGACAAGGAAAAGCTCAACCGGCACTGGTTCAACCGGGAACCCGGCGACGAACAGTATGTCCTGCCTGGTGAAGAACTGCGGGAGGCCTGATGGAAACCGAAAAGCGCAACCACCACAACCGGCACCGGGTTGGGAAACGCAATTTCCAGGCAAACCTGAAGCCGGAAGAAACCGCCTTGGTTGACCGCGTGAAAGCCCTGCATAACCTAAAGACCGACCGGCAACTGCTGCTGTATCTCTGCGGCAAGGAAGTGGCACATGCGTGACGCCCTGATCCTGTCAATTGCATCTGTGGCGCTTTTCCCCCCCCTAAAACAGCTTGGCTGGCTGGCTGGCGGAATCACGATGCTTGTGGTTTTGACCCTGATCGGTTTTCTTCTCCGCAAACCCTAATTTCAAGCCGCGCCGGGAAGCCGTCGCGGCCACTCCCCCACCCCACCCTGCCCAAACCCGCCCGCGCCCTGCCAGCCTCCCCCCATCGCCAGCCCAATTGGCACGTTGCCTTGTTGTGTAGAAGGTATTCCCGCTGGTGCAGCTTCCCTTCCTTGGCCGTCATTGGGACTGCGGCCTTTCCCTTGGCACGGCAGCCCAGCAGGACGTGGCGCGACTTTGCCGCAGGCAAACACTCGCGCTCCTTTTTATTTAGAGCGCTTGCGCTCTTGTATTACAGCAGAACAGTTTAAGGATAGGAGGGTTATTGTATTTTCTAGGGAGAGTTATTGGAGTGACCATGCCCCGCATGGAATATACTGGGGATAGTTGTTGAACTTATGCACCGGCTTATAGGGAGGGTTATTCGCGGTCACTCACAGACTGTCAGGGGGATGGCTTTGGCTGGCGCGTTGAATTAACCCATGACGTGCTGGATTTTAACGCTGTATGTATATAATTTGATCTTTTCTAGCCTGAAAAGGCTGTGATTGGCTTATGCTGGACGCAACTATGCTGTAGTTGTTACCAGATTGATCGGAAAGCGGCCTTCAATGCTTCCCTAACAGATGTGTCAGAGCCTTTGCTCATATTGTCTTGGTAGATTTCGATGAACCGTGCCTGGAACGCCTGGTGCTTGTTATGGGGAAGCTGGGCCAGATAGTGCTGGATGGAATCCTCTGGCCAATCATCCTTACGCAGTTTCTTGGGGCGCTTCAACTTGATCATGCCAAGCGCGCCTTGCACTTCTTCCGGGATCCTGGCTGACAGGGACGCCGCCACTGCCTTGATGCTGTTGCCCATGTCTTTCAGCGCTTTACGGTAGGAAAAGTCGCTCAATTCCTCAAACAGGTTGCGCACCCTGAATTTTTGCCAAAATTCGTCAGTTAGGCGGTATACGGATGGCCTTCCGCCATAAGAGCCATCTTCCTTAATGGTGAAAGTTCGCTTACGTTCCAGCATCTTGTTCTCCACCAGAAACCTGGAGGCAACCTTGATGTTGTCGCGTGTCATACCAGTGATGCGCACGGCATGGTCAATGTCAAAACACTTGAACTCGCCGTATTTCCCATAACCGCGAATCCCCACAACGCCGCTGACAAAATTGGCGTGGTTCACCAAATAAATCGACAAATTTGACAGTTTTTCGCGCAATTGGGAATTAGTCTGTTGCATGAAGCCGCCGTGCTTTTTCACGTAGTGCCTAGTCTTTCTGGTGCCTATATCCATGAACGCCAGCGGATTATGCGAATATTCCCTGATTTTTTCACAAATCGCATAGACCGCATGCGATTTGCGATTGTGGCCAAATTCATCCAGCGCCGTACCATCCTTGTACGGGCTACCGTTCATGATGAAACGGAAATGCCGCCGGTCATGGCCGTATTTGTTTGGCTTGTAGTCATCGCCAAGCAAACCGGCAGCCCGGCCAAGCAAGTTGGCCGGGCGTTCAACAACAGTGGCGGAAGCATCTGTCACGTCGCCACGCCCTCCTCTTCCAGGATGGTGCGGACGTATTTGGAAACAAAGGCTAGTGTTATTTCCTTGAGCCTTGCTTGCTGCATTTCGCCAACAGCATGGATTTCACCCCAAAGCATGCCAACGATGACATCAATCAAAATGGCAGCCTCAATCTTCAGCTTGTCATTATCTGGAAGATTCTCGCTGGAAATAAAGCTCTCAAGCCTTTTTATTGCTGGCTGGGAGTAATTCCCTTCATTCTGCCTATTTTCAAACATGCCAGACTCGATAATTATATCGAGTGTTTTTGGCAGAAATAAGGACAGGAAATCGACTCTGCGTTTAACCGCATCTTGGCGGCGCCGAACTGTGCGATCAGATTTCTTACCCATGCTACGCCCCCGCGCCCGGCGCAGGCCGGTACAGCCAGCCATCCCGCACCCGGGCCGCCTTGGCGGCCTGCTCAGGCGTAGACACTGGCTTTTTATTGCGGGGGCTGAACACACCAGCTTTCCTGGCGGCCTCCTGCTTCAGCCGGAGTGAAGCGGCGCACAGCTGCTCGAGCGGGACTTGCCTTTTTAAGCGGTTGCTCACGCAGGAAGGGGAAAGTTTCCACTCTTTTGCCCATCCCCCCACTGTCCGTGTTTCCGTGACGCCCCCAATCTCAACTGAGACCAGGGTTTCCTTGCCACGACGGCTGACTGTGTACCCCAGGCTGATGTCCACGCTCATGGCGCCACCTCCCGGAAACTCCCCAGCAACTGCAAAACAGACAAGCGGGCAGCTTCATCGAACCTGTCATCAACCAATGGATGCTGGTAAATCTCGATAAAGGCATCACCCCCTATCCAGACATCTTGACCATCGCGATACATAATTGCCGCCGTGCTGAACTCAATGTCATCAACCACACGACGCATCAGGTCATGGCCAATGCCAAACCGCGCGGATAACCAACGGGCAGTGATGAATATTTGATGATGGAATGTTGTGATATTTTTAGGCAAAGCCAGTGCATCAGACTTATACGCCAAGCCATTGTTTTTTCTTTCTTTCCATTCAGCATTTGAATGGTTTTTTTCTGCAAAAACTGCCATAATAAGACCCTCTGAAAAGAATTTAATAGCGCCCGGATTGCCGTCTTGGCGCTATTTTTTTGCCAAAATCACCCTTCCCTTTACCCTCCCGGCCTCCTGCCGGGCGCTTTCATCCCGCCTAAAACGGGGGCATTGCTGCCCCCTGACCGCTAGGAGGACGAGGAAACCTGCTTTGGTGGCCACCCTGACCGGGAAACCCCAGCGGGAAAGGTGGCCATCAAAACCCCCTGTTTTTTTAAAGCTGACCAGGAACAGCTCGGGCTTTTTTAATCCATTCTGGAGCCACAACGCCCCTCATAACCCCACCCTTGCCTCGTCGATCAGCTCGCCCACCCCTTCCAGCAAATCAACCGCATCCTCTGGCGCAAGCCAGCGGGTGAAGGTGAGCAGGTCGCGGGTGCGCAATTCAAACTCAACGTCATAAGCGCGTTCACCCTCCCCCATCTGTTCCAGCAGCGACTTGACGGCGGCATGGCGGGCGTCAAGCTCACTCACTATAAAAACCCGGTCTGCGGGGGTAAGATGCTCAAGTTTTTCGCGTTTCATTCCACCCTCCAGGAGGACTCATGCCGATCTACCAAAAATCCGAAGTTGCACGTTTCCTGCACGACCTCGACAAATATCACCAGGCTCTGAAAGCAACGCTCACCGCTGCGCCAAATGCTGATGTCTTCAACTTCTACTCACACAACCCGGATGATTTCGCCCGGGATTTTGTGGAGATCGACCTTGACGAATTGCACAAGGCCATTGAATTCCACAAAGTCATCGTCCAATCGCTAAAGCGCCTCGAAAAGCGCCCTGCAAAACAACTTCACAAGGGGCGATAACGCCCCTCATAACCCCACCCTTGCCGATTCTTCCGTCACTTCAAAATCCTTAATTTCCCTGCCCTTTTTCGCCGTGCCATCCTTTTCTGACAGGGACGGACGATCAGGAAAGGATTCCTTTTCCCTCTCAGCGGCCAATCTTTTCACTGGCTGCACCAGGAAATAGTCAATCGCCTCATCAAGGCTCACCTTTCCCTCCGACGCCATCGCCAAGCCAACCAACAGCCTATTGCTTGGGCGGCGAGAGTAACCGGAAGCCCTAAAAACGTGGGCAACCAGATAGTTGAGCGTAGTCCCCGCATTTTCTGCGTATGCCTTGCGCTCTTCCTTCGATAGGGATTCGTAGAAATCAGATGGCGTCATATGCAGCATCTTAACCAAAACTGTTATCAATAGGCAATATATTAATTATCATTTTTAGACAATTTAACATTTTTGGTTAAGGCATTAAGCTGATCAGATGGACATATATAAAGTAAGGCAAGCAAATGCACAGCACGTTATCGACAAGAGATTCGATGGCGTAAAAGCCCATTTCGCCAATGAAATCAAAACAAGCACGGTGGTTGTGAACAGGTGGTTCGCCGCCGGTGAAGAGCAACGCAGAAATATAGGCAGCAATGCTGCCCGCAAGATTGAACAGGCATTAGGCTTACCATATGGTTGGCTTGACCAGGAGCATGAGAGCCTTAACGACTTGGAGGCAGATGCGAAGAAACGCACTGCACTAAGAATTGCCAGCGGGGAAACCTACCCAATACCGCTGCGCCAGACCGTACTGATTGACCAACGGCTGAGATTAACCCTTATAGACCAACTGCAAGGAAATCTCATGCTGCTCTCAACCGACAAGGATGCCTACGCCCTGCAACTGCACGGCCACAACCCCACGATCTGGCTGCACCACCGCTGGCTGATCGTCATCGAACCCAACACCCCCATCGCCCCGGACGAATGCCTGCTCCTCACCCTCAAAAATGGCGAGCTGCTGCTGCGCCTGCTAGTGCATGACAGCCCCACCCAAATGGCCGTGCGCAACCCCGTCAGCGGCGAACAGGAAATCCTCCTGCACGACCAGATAGAAAAGTCTGAATACGCCTACATCGGCATCCCGCCCAGCAAAGTCACCCTCCCCACCGGCGAGGCCAACAGCTGACCCCCTGGTTGAGGGGTCTTTATTCCATGCAACATGAGACAGCCAACCATAACTGGAATGCAAGCCAATCAGACGCATCCTGCCACTGACAGAAACTGAACAAATTAGCCTCACTACATTGATAGTTTTTAACCATTCTTGTTACTATAGGGCAGTTAACGGGGCATAACTACACCGCCTGACGGAATCAATCAGCCAAACAAGGCACCTGTGCTATAAACAACACTGGCAGACACGAACATGGCAGTCATGGCAATCGACAATTTCCAATGGAACACGCAAGCAAACGAGGTCAGCAGTTACTTCACTGTAATCCGTGACCTGGTTGCCCGCGCCCATGAAGAAGTCACCCGGCGCCAAGCCATCAGCAAAAGCTGCCAGACACTCGACACCGCCCACGAGATTATCTGCATTGCCCGCGCCAAAGCAGAAGAACATGCCGACATCATGATGGCAACCCCCTTTCCTGTCGAACTGGAATACATCACCCATCTGGCAGAAAGCATCCTGACCCAGGAGTTCAAGGAAATCCTCCAAATCCTGGAAACTCGGGAACCCCCTTGGTTCAGCCGCCACAAACATAAGCAATTCATCCAAAAGGTCATCAGCAACCGGGATGCACTGCTTGACCTGATCCAGTACCTGAAACAATTCCACCGCGCCGACGCATGGGATCTTCAATTCTGCAACGACGCGCACCACAGCCAATTGGGTGATAGGCTCAACCAAAACAGTGAGACTTTCAGCGCCAATGACTGGATCACCTTTGTGGACGCATTGGAATCACCACAAGCCCCCAGCGAACGCCTGCAAGCTGCTGCCAAAAACCACCGCCGCCACCTGTCAGCATAAGGGTAAACCGCCATACATGGATGTACCCGTCTATCTGCTCGAATCCAAGCATGACCGCTCCCAATTTGACTGCGGCGAACCTGAACTCAACGCCTTCATCAAACAATATGCCACCCAAAATGCCCGGAACAGCCTCTCCAAAACCCATGTGTGGGTCAAAAACGATGCTGTGGCAGGCTTCTATACCCTTAGCATGGGAGAAATATCTCCCGAAAACATGCCCGCCAACCTCGCCAAAAAGCTCCCCCGCTACCCTGTCGCCATCGCCAGAATAGCCCGGCTCGCCATCGACAAAAACCACCAGGGCAATGGCAATGGCAGGGCCTTGCTGCTGCATGCCCTTGAAAACTGCCATCGCCTTTCCAACACCATTGGCATGTATGCAGTCCTTGTTGACGCCAAACACCAACAAGCCAAAGCCTTCTACCTGCGCAATGATTTCCAGCCCCTGCCCGACCACGAACTAACCCTGTTCATCACCACCCAAACACTCAAGCAACTATTCTCACATTGAACAAAATTCGCCCCCGCCCATCTGCATAAGCACCCCCAACCCGCCCCGAGCGGGTTTTTTTTCGCCCTGAAGAAACACCCCGCTCCACCCCAAATATTTTTTCTTCATAACAACCAAAATTGTTATTGACTGTTATTAACCAAAATTGTTAACCTTTTCCTCACTGGCGGAAATTAACCACCGCCAGCCAACCAACCAACAGGGAACAAACATGACAACGAATTCAACAAGCACAACTGGCCCACTCCCCGCGCTCTGCGACGTGGCGCGCCAGCACCTGCAAGCCCATCTGGCGGAGTTGGGTGAAAACGAGGCGCGCAACATCCGCCGCCTGATGCTGGACGAAGTTGAACGCCCGGTGCTGGAGCTGATGCTCCACCACACCCACGGCAACCAATCCAAGGCCGCCATCGCCCTCGGCATCAGCCGCACCACCCTGCGCGCCAAGCTAAAACACCACGGGCTGGCTTAACCAACACACAACAGGGCTTAGAAAAAATGAAAGCAGCAACAAAACAACTCATCACCGGGATCGTGGCACTGGCGGCAGCCGTGGCGCTCGTGGCCATCGGCGCACCCAAGGCGATGGCGGCTGACAAGCTGCCAACCGTGCAGGCCTTCACCCCCGCAGCGGGCGTGGATGCCGGTTGCGGCAAGGGCAAGACCGTTTACACCGTCGATGGCAAAAAGTTTTGCGCCATCCCGAAGTCTTATCTCAATCCCCTCTAACGGGGCAACAGCAACAACGAAAAGGAGCTAGACCATGAACACATACATCGACATCAATGAATTCCTGGACGAATACGAGCGGAACCACCGCGATGATGATTGGCTCGGTTTTGAGCCGGTCATTTGAGTCTTAATCCCCTTTGATCGGGGCGAATGAAGAAGGGTGCCGGGTGGTGACACACCCGGCTGTGCAAACATAAGAGAAATTACACATGAAAAAAGTACCAGAAAAACGCAGGCCAGTCACCATCGACGTGACGCCAACAAAAACCGTTATCCACAAAAAGCCGCCATCCCCCGCCAACGGGCAGGGCGACGGCCTGCTGCTCAAAGCAACAGGCATCGCCATCGGCCTGATCATCGGCTTCCTACTGTTCGTGAGGTGACACCATGAAAACCTCACGCCACCCTATCGCCAGCATCACCGTGCTGCTCTGCATCGGCACTGGCATCACCGCCTGCATAGACCACAGCCTCAACACAAGCAGCCGCACCGTTGTCGCCACCGCCTACACCAGCGACCCGGAACAAACCGACGGCACCCCGTTTGTCCCGGCCTGTGGCGGCGAACTGGTCCCTGGCGACCGCGCCATCGCCATCAGCCGCGACCTCAAAAAGCACGGCCTCACCTGTGGTGCCAGCGTCATCATCAATGGCGACGAATGGACTGTGCGGGACGTGATGAACAAGCGATACAGCAACCGCATCGACCTCTACATGGGGGTGGATGAACAGGCCGCCCGCCAATTCGGCAAACGCCGCGTGGAAATCCAGTGGAGGCAGTCATGAACCAGCACCAACTTCAACGGATCATGCGGCGGATGGAAGCGCTGGAGCAAGAAAACGCCGCATTGCGCGGCAGCGCCCACCAACGCAAAGCCAACCCAACAGCACAGCCAGGCACGGCGGAACCAAGCCCCGCCAGCCAGATTTTTGTGTTGCTGGCCGTGGTTGTGTTCGGCATCTACGCCATCATCCCCCATCACTGGCTAATGTGGGCGACGAAGGCCGTGCAGAGGGCGCTCCAATGAACCGCCTGGCGCTGATGGCCGTTGTCACAACCGTTGCCGCACTGCCGACAACGGTGGCAGCGGAAACGGCGGACGCCATGCTGCAACGGCTGGGGGCTGACGCCGCACACCACTTCGGCGTTGGCCGCTACCACCTCCGCTACGGCAACATGCCCTCCCCCGACTGGGCTGGCTTCGCATTCGGCAACAACATCACCATCCGCCAAGGCAATGGCGACGAATACCCAATTGCCGTCGTCGTCTGCCATGAAATGCGGCATGTGTGGCAATACCAGACCGGATTCCGCTTCCGCCCCGACCTGCCCTACTGGGACAGGCCGGAAGAAGTGGACGCCCGCGCCCACCAGCAACAATGCGCCGCCGCCATCGTCGGCAAGGGGCCGAACATTTCCGACGTGCCCAAACACAACACCGCCATTGACCGGCTGCAACAGCAACCCCCCGCCCAACCCCCCGCAGGCCCGGCCCCACCCGCCCCGCCAACCGCCGATGAAGACATCGACGTGCTGGTTGGCGCGGCGGTGGTCATGGCGCTGACCGCCTGGTGGGCAAGCCGCGACAGCAAGAAACCCGGCCAAGGCCCAGGCACTGCCGCGCCACGGTTTGACTTCCGCAAAGGTTTCCACCGCTTCGCCCTGGCCGCCAACGCGCTCATGTTCGGCTACCTGCTGTTTTGCGCCTGGGTCTACCTCGGCTCACTCGGCTGGGCAATGCTCGGCAGCGCCGGGTTGCTGGCCATGGGCGGCTACTACCTGTCGGCGCTGGCCTCACTGACACCGGACGACAGCCTTCTGATCATACTGTACTCCATAGGCATGTACCTGCTCATGGCGACATTTTAAGGGTTAACACAATGACAACGACAAACGACACACAAGCATTCCGCCTCAACAATGACCTGCACCGGCAGGATGTCGAGGCACGCAAACAAGCCCGGCTGCTGGAGCACTCCGAAGGCAACCTCGGCAAGGCCAGGATCGTCACCTTCCTGCTCTACTTCGCCGCCGTCTGGACACTGTACGTGTTCGACATCTGGGGCGCCGCAGGCTTCATCGCCTCACAACTCGGCGAGCTGCCCGCATTCCTGCTGTTCGGCACCATCTCGCTGGTCTTGCCCGCCTTCCTCTCCTCCACCAAAGAAGACCTATACCGCTCCATTGCCGAACACTTCGCAGACGGCAAGCGCCTGACGTGACCATGTACATCACCCTCGCCTTCTTCCTCGTCTCAGGCATCTTCTTTGAGCTGTTCACAGCCACCTCACAGCAACAGCACATCGCCAACAAAACCGCCGAAAGCTCTGCCGACTTCCAATCCATCCAGAACACCGAGATCGTCATCAAGCCTGACGCATCCAGCGCCGCCGAACTGGCCAAAGCCGAGCGCCGCCTGACGCAATGCAAAGTGAAACTGGCGCGCCGCGAAGTCCCCCACTGTGACGGCGATGCAACGGCGGTCTCATCCCTGCAACGCTCACAGCAAGCCAGCAACAGCTCCATCGGCGGCGCGGTTGACAAGGCCATCACCGCCAAAACCGACAGCATGCTGAAAATCACCGAAGAGAAAAACAAACCCCTCTTCAAAATGATCCGTGACGAATTCAACGTCACCATCAACACCGGCATGATCATCGCCGTCGCCATCATGATCTTCATTTTTGAAGTGACCCACATCACCAACCTGTTCGTCTACGCAGGCCGCATCCGCCGTTTCCGCCAACTGGAAGCAGGCCTGGACGACATGCGCGGGCAATACCACCAGTTGACCGGCAACGACTACACCCCCCCTGCCCCACCAGAAAAAACCACCCTGACCGGCCTGTTCCGCGACTTCCGCAGCGCCTCCCCCTTTGCACCGGCGTCCCGGGCTGTCGCCTCCTCCTTTGCCGGGGCAGCCAACAACATCAACCAAAGCGTCCCCGGCATCCTGGCCAATGAGCTAGGCAAAGCCCAACAAGCCAGGGAACAAGTCATCGCGGACACCGCCCAAAAGCTGGACAGCATCGCCGAAGCACATGCCGGACGCAGCCAGGACAAAACCTACCGCCAAGAACTGAATGAGGGACAAAAAATGCATTCCGACTCCCCACTGGACAAGCCCCGCCCTACCCCACTCCACCCACAAGGCCAACACAAAGGCGGCACCGGCCTGCATAACCCGGCGCTGGGCAAATGTGAGGCCATCTACCCGCTGCCACTGACCGACACAAACGCTGACCGACCCTCATTGACCGGCCAATGGAATCCGGTCAACGAACCCCTCCCCGCTGACCGACCCTCATTGACCGGTCAATGGAATCCGGTCAACGAACCCCTCTTCGCTGACCGGTCAGCGCTGACCGGTCAACAACAATCGGTCAATGAACCCCTCTCCGCTGACCGGTCAACAACAATCGGTCAATGAAATTGCTCAAAAACTAGCCATAATTGAACAAAAATTGCACGAACAAAAAGCCAAACGCAAAGCCGCCGAAGAGCAGGCCGCCGCTGACCGGGCAGCAGCCGCCAAGGCCGAAGCAGACCGGATAGCCGCCGAGAAGAGGGCAGAAGCAGAGCGCAAAGCCGCCGAAGCCAGCGCCAGAGCCAAACAGGAGCAAGAAGCCATAGCCGAGCGCCAGCGCCTGGAAGCCGCCAAGGCCGAAGCAGACCGGATCGCCGCCGAAGAGCAAGCCGCCGCTGACCGGGCAGCAGCCGCCCAAGCAGAAGCAGACCGGATCGCCGCTGACCGGATGGCCGCTGACCGGATTGCAGCGGTCAACGCCGCCGCCCAAGCCGCCATTGACCGGTCAGCGTCGGTCAATGAAACCGCAAGCCGGTCAGCGCTGACCGGCGAGCAAATTGACCTGGCGGTCAGCGTGCTGACCAACGCCGTCACCAGCAAGCACATCGACTCGCTTGGCTTCCCGACCGTGGCGCCATTGTTCAAGGCGGCGGGCCTTCCGACCGGCACCGACAAGCTGAAAGACCTGAACAAAGCGGCCTGCGAAAGGCTGTCCGCCATTGGCCTGGCGAAACCAAACCCAAACACCGCCAGCAACCAGCCACGCTTTTTAATTGCCTAACCAAGAAACAGGGCAGGGTGGCCATAAAACCCTGCCCAAAGGAGACAACATGAAAACCATGCCATCAACCAAAATCCGCGAAGCCTACAGCCACGACCTACGGCAAATGCTCACATCCGACCAGACTGACCTGCCCAAGGACAGCATTCGCATAGAACTGGCCATTCGCGCCACCATCCCCAGCGCCATGGGCTTCATGACCAAAACCGCAGCCCAAAGCCGGGTGGCCATTGACGAAAACGGCTGCGAACTGCTGCTGGGCAAAGGCGACTGCCTGCTGAAGGTCAACGGCGAAATCACCCGCGTCCACGGCGCAATGATCACTGGCCAGCACCTGGCAAGGATAGCTGTATGAAAACGCAGGCAGGCACCCCATGAAACCCGCTTGCCTGGGCAGAAACAACCTCCCGACAGGGGCGAAAAGCCCCCTGTTGGGAACCCACGAAACCCAACTTGAACTGCAACTCACCGAACAACCCACACTAAAACTGGAAGACACCCATGAACATCAACCCCAGCAAAATCCGCGAAGCTACGGACACAACCGCCAGTGTCAGCGTAGCCAAACAAGACGCTGAAGCATTTGCCGAAATCGTCCACCTCACCGGCATGGAAGAGGCTCCAGACGCCCAGTCTGTCGTTGAACGCATCAAGAATTTGCTAAAAACCGAAGAAGAACACAACAGCCTTCAGAACACCCTGATTTATGAAGAAGACTACGATGAAGCCAACCCGGACACGCTGGAAGTATGGCTGGATGAGCTGGCGCTCAAAGTGAACACGATGGGGCAAGACCCGCTGGAACTCCTGGAAGAAGCACTCCGCGACATCGGGCTATACCTCGACAGGAGGGCAGCAGCATGAAAGACGCGATGGCTGACCTGATGAGCGCCAAAGCCCCGCCACCCTGGGAAATCAAACGCCGCAAAGCCGCCGCCGAGGCGGCGCGGCAATACGAATACTGGAGCGAACGCTACATGATGGCGTCCACCAACAAACTCACCCCCGCGCAACTGGACGAAGCGCGGGAACAGTTCCATCACTGGAACAAACGCTACATTGAATTACGGGAGCAAGCCCCATGAGCACACTCATCAGCTACACCGAACTGAAAAAGAAACTCGGCGGCAACACCCCGGAAGGGGTCATCGCCAACCTCGAACACATGGGCATCCGCTACAAATGCCGCCTGGACGGCAAGCCCATCACCACGCTCGACGCCATCAACCGCGCCATCGGCCTGCGCCAGCGGACACCTGACGACGACACCAACAAGCAAACCGTGGAAGTCGAAGTCTGATGGCCCGCCCCCGCAAGGTCAGGAGCCACATCCAGATCCCCTATGTGCACGAATCATACGGAGCCATCGTCTACCGCCCCTACATCCCGCCCGACAAACGGGCAGGGCTGGAAGTGGGCGGCAATGGCCTGCTCAAGCACAGCATCCGCCTCGGCACCCCCGACGACGACCCCGACGACATCTACCGCGCCTACCTTGGCGCGCGGGAATCCCTGCGCCTGCAAATCGCCAGCGCCCGCAACACGCTCGGCTGGATCGTCGAGCAATACCTGCAATCGCGCCAATTCATCGAGCTGGCGCCCACCACGCAAAAACGCGCCCACCAGCTCAACCGCATCCTAGAGCACCCGCTGCGCATCAACGGCCATGACAGCACCCTCGCCGCGCTGCACATCACCAACCTGACCCAGCCATTGCTGCACCAGATCGCCGACAAGCGCCTTGGCCAATACCAGCGGGCAGGGCGCAAAGGCGTCGTGCAAGTCAACCGCGAAACCACCTTCCTCAGCACCGCGCTCGGCTGGGCCTGCAACTACATCCCCGACATCGGCGTCACCGTCAACCCGCTGCGCGGCTACAAAAAGATCCCCGAGACACCCGCCGACCGCTACGTCAGCGACGGCGAATACCGGCTGGTGTATGAAGCTGCCGCCAGCATCCGCCCATGGCTGCAACCGCTCATGGAAATGACCTACCTCATGGCCACCCGTGGTGTCGAGACGCTCGACATCCGCCTGGGCGACTGCACCGAAGAGGGCATCCGCACCCGCCGCCGCAAAGGCTCCCGCTCCAACCTAATACTTTGGTCGGAACGGCTGCGGGCGGCATACCATGCCGCGCTGGCGCTGCATGAGCCAGCGCGCCAGACCGTGCGCGACCCCTGGCTGTTCTGCCGCCGCAACGGCGAAGCCATCACCCGTGGCGCCGTGCACACCGCCATGCAAAAGCTCAAGGAAAAAATGGAAGCGGAAGGGCAGGAAGAAAGCTTCTTCAACCTGCACGCGCTCAAGGCCAAAGGCGTCTCAGACAGCGACGACAAGAAAATAGCCGGGCACAAGACCGAATCCATGCGCCAGCGCTACGACCGCGCCATGCCCGTCAACAAGCCGGTCAAATAGGGAAAAACCAACCCCCAGTCCACGCGCTGTTCAATAGTGGTCAGGGCTTCACCGCCTGACCGACCCGAACAAATCAGAATGTGTCCCCGTCCGTTCAAAGGTAATGGTGCTGTCATCATCGGTCAGTTTGTAGATCAGTAACCAGTCAGGCTCCACATGCAATTCCCGCCGCGCCTGCCAGTTGCCTGACAAGGGGTGGTCTTTCAATTCCTGGGGCAGGGGTTCTGCATTGGCCAAAAGCACCATCACCGCTTTCAGCCTTTCCATATCCTTGCCGCGTTTTTTGGAAAGCTTCACGTCTTTTTTGAACCGGGATGTGTAGACAGCTTCGCGCATTACATTTCCAGTTGTGCAAACAGGTCATCCACATCTTTGGCGTGGTGCAATTCTTCACCGTTATCGGTTTTGCGGAAAGTTTCCAGCGTTTCAGCATTTGGTGTATGCCCATAACCGTAAGCACACAGCCGCTCCTCCCGGTTCAAGTCGAGGATCAGTTGATGGCGCACATCGTCGGGCAACTTGGCGATGGCCTCCTTAATGTCGTTTACCGTTCCCATATCACATACCTCTGTTAAGCGCCGCTTTACTGTTTGACATCATAGACCAGAAGTTGTACTTTTTCACCGTGAAGCAAAAAACTTCACCGGGACTCTCACTCCCGAACACTTAGAGAGCACAAGCCGCTACAAGCGGTTTTTTTGTGCCTGCTGTATGCTCGCAGGCTGCAAAAAGTCCTATGGGACTGTGCAGGGCTACCTTCGGGTAGGCCGGTATCTCTGAGGCCGGTAGTGAGAAACCTTGCACAGTTCCCGCCATTTCTGATTTCTCACCAGAAGGGCGGGTAGATCTCACTACTCAGAAGGTCTTTTACCATGCCTCCATTATCCGTCTGTGATACCAACATCAGTATCCGTGAAAACCGCTACTCCCTGAATGACCTGCACAAAGCATCAGGTGGCGAAAGAAAACACCAGCCAAGCAACTTCCTGCGCGTTGAGCAAACCCAAGAGCTTATTGCCGAAATTGATAAATCCTCAGATGTGAGGATTTCCCATGAAGTGATTCGCGGCAAGAATGGCGGGACATTCGTCTGCAAGGAATTGATGTATGCCTATGCCATGTGGATCAGCGCCAGGGTGCATCTCGCGGTGATCCGTGGGTTTGACGCGATGGTGAACGAACAGCGCCAGCCGGAAACGGCAGCAGCACCGGCAGCGCCAGCGCTGGAGCACAAGCCGCTGACCGAAGCGGGCGGGGTGGCGCTGCTGCACGGCCCTGCACATCCAAGACCACTTGGCCGCGCTGGAACGGGGCATCGCCGACCTGAAGCGTGGTGGGGCCTGAACGGGCTTGTGCGGTGGCAATGGACAATACTGGATAGGCAAGCTAAACTTGAAATGTGAATCATATTTCAAGTTTGGCCAATGGGCCAATAAGTTTGACTATGTTAATTTTCTCCCCCAAAATCTATGGGATGAAAATTAACATGGGCGCTTGAATGATGAAACTGGTAAAGCCGGAAATTTTTCACGGGAAAAATGCGGAAGAGCGTTTGCAGGAGCTGGATCTTAACAAAGCAGGCTTAGTGGAAGTGGCCCAAGCCGCCATTGGCGCTGAAAATGACAGCACTATGGATGACCCTGCAAATGCCCCAGGCCTTTTTCCTATATTTATGGGACCCGCACACTTCGGGAGAAGTTTGTTGGCGAGTGTTGGAAGCTGGATCGGACAGACCATGTGGAAAGCATTGTCAATGAAGCGCGCGCGCTGCGCGTCATTTTTCAGAATGTTGACACAGCATGTTCTGAGCTTCATAAGCCGCAGCCACGCTCAAAAAAAGGCGCAGGTTCTGAGAGGGTTTGCCAGGGAAACGCCCAGTGGCTTGATGGTTTAGAGTTGCCTGTCCCAGTTTTGGATTCAGCTTCAGGATATGCAACCTACTATTTGATGCTTGCCCAAGATGGTGCTGTTGAGCTGTCTCGCCCTGTGGTGAGGAAAGGTAAGTTTGATGCTTATATTGAACGCCTGTTCCTTCTGTCAGGGGATGATCCGTTGGATTCTGGTTCATTCGATGGGCAATCAACGGAAACAGGGGGGCAATGGGATATTGAACCCGAAGTGACACGAAAAAAGTAAGCAGGATGGATGTGAATGTTTAACCCCAGTCGACTAAGTTTGGCCAGGACACGATGCAAAATGAGCGGAAAAGACCTTGCTGAAAAGACAGGCCTTACTGCTGTCACGGTTTCCCGCCTTGAGAAAGGCATCAACGAGCCAAGCGAGGAATCCCTGCGCAAGATTGCCAACGCCCTGGGGTATCCAACATCATTTTTTTATGGCGACGACCTGGACGCCATACCTACTGAAGCCATCAGCTTTAGAAGCCTTAAGCGTATGAGCGCCAAAGAACGTGATGCCGCCATTGGCGCAGGTTTGCTTGGCGTTTTGTTGTCGGATTGGGTGGATGAACGTTTTAATTTGCCTGAAATTGACCTGATTGACCTCGGCCAAGAGAGCAACCCGGAAGTCGCAGCACGGTCTTTGCGCCAACATTGGGGGCTGGGCGAGCAACCTATACCAAACATGGTTAAATTGCTGGAGGCAAAGGGCATCAGGGTATTTTCCCTGGCGGAAGACACGCGGTCAGTGGATGCTTTTTCTTTCTGGCGCGACAACCAAGCGTATGTTTTTCTAAATAATTTTAAAACACCAGAGAGAAGTGTTTTTGATGCCGCCCATGAATTGGGGCATTTGGTCATGCATAGGCATGGAGGCGCAAATCATTCCAATGCAACTGAACATGAAGCAAACCAATTTGCCTCAGCTTTCCTTATGCCTGAGCATGACGTTTTGGCGCGCAGGACAAGGCAAATCACCACCGATGGCATCATCAAAATGAAATCCCGTTGGCGGGTTTCTGCAATGGCCATGGCTTATCGGCTGCATGCATTAAAGCTTATTTCTGACTGGCAGTATCATGCGTTTTGTATTGAGCTTGGCCGCAGAGGTTATAGGACAGGTGAGCCTATTGGCATCAAGCGGGAGACATCTGTTGTCTGGAATAAAGTTTTTTCACAACTGTGGAGTGAAAAAGTCACCAAGCAGGAAGTGGCTGATGAGTTAAGCATCCCATTGGTGGAGTTGGAAAATATTGTGTTTGGGTTGTTCAGCGCCACCTCTGCTGTTCCATATAACGCTGAAAAAAGTAAATTTCTACAGGCTGTTAGATAGAAAGTGCCCCAAAAAAAGTCAACATCAAAAAAGACTGGAAAGAAATCAGGGCACGGAGGGGCCAGGTCAGGCGCAGGCCGCCCACCATCTGAGCCGAGCAAAATGGTCAGGGTTCCTGTGGGTTGCTTAAGTGCTGTCCAGCAGTATATCAGCCACTATAAAGACGGTTGTCCAGGTGAAAGTTCCGTTGGAGGAAAACTTTATCCGCCATTGTTTTCTAGCCGCATCCCTGCTGGTTTTGCCTCGCCTGCAGACGATGACATTGAGACTCGCCTGGATCTTAATCAACATTTGATAAAAAACCCATCTGACACTTTTTTTCTGAGCGTGGAAGGGGAGTCAATGATAGGGGCTGGAATACATGAAGGAGATTTATTGATCGTTGATCGTTCAGTTGACCCTCAAGATGGCTCAATTGTCATTGCCTCACTAAATGGAGAGGTCACTGTCAAGCGCTTAAGAATTGAAACAAATAAAAGCGTAACCTTACAGCCAGAAAACCCGAATTACCCTTGTATAGTGGTGAAACCTGAAACGGATTTCAATATATGGGGTGTAGTCACGAGTGTCATTCACCAATTTTAAAAATGAACAAAAGCCCGTCATTGCGCGGGCTTTTTCATGCCCCCAACCAGTGCAACTAAATACAGTTGCAAAATCAACCGCAACACCCGCCCAACCTGGCGATGTATCCGGCGGCGCGCCATGCCGGTCATAAGTTGACGAAAAATGTTGCGGCATAAAAGAGGGTAATGGGATACTAGCCAAACCACAGGGAAACCCGGCCCCGGATGTTTTCAGGATGAAGGCATTCATTTTCAGGAATACGGGTTTTCATTTTCTGGACGATAGCATCATGCTATTGGTTTCATTTGGGTTTCTTATGGCGTTCAGGGGATTGAAAATCCCTTGTGTTGGCGCGGTTTCGCATAAAAATACGCCAATGCTTGGGTGAGTTTTCAGGAAGAACCCAAACATTTTCAGGAAGGGCAGAAACAACAAAGGCTCACATTCCTGCAAGCCTTTGAAATACGGCATATTAGATGGTGGGCCCACCAGGACTCGAACCTGGAACCAAGGGATTATGAGTCCCCTGCGCTAACCATTGCGCCATAGGCCCAAAAACCGGCTATGATCAATTGGTCGGTAATGCGCCAGGATCATATTCGAGGAAGCTGCGCAGCATATCCGAACGGCTTGGATGACGCAACTTACGCAGCGCCTTGGCTTCAATCTGACGGATACGCTCACGGGTCACGTCGAACTGCTTGCCAACTTCCTCCAGCGTGTGGTCGGTGTTCATATCGATGCCGAAACGCATCCGCAGCACCTTGGCTTCGCGCGAAGTCAGGCTGGCCAACACTTCACGGGTGATTTCCGACAGGCTCGAAGTTGTGGCGGAATCAATTGGCGACAGGATATTGCCGTCCTCAATGAAATCGCCCAAATGCGAGTCTTCATCGTCACCAATCGGCGTCTCCATCGAAATCGGCTCCTTGGCGATTTTCAACACCTTGCGGATTTTATCCTCCGGCATGTCCATCGCTTCGGCCAGTTCTTCCGGTGTGGCTTCGCGGCCTTTTTCCTGCAACAGCTTGCGCGAAATGCGGTTGAGCTTGTTGATGGTTTCGATCATGTGCACCGGGATGCGGATGGTGCGCGCCTGATCCGCAATTGAGCGGGTGATCGCCTGACGAATCCACCAAGTCGCATAAGTCGAGAACTTGTAGCCGCGACGGTACTCGAACTTGTCGACCGCTTTCATCAAACCGATGTTGCCTTCCTGGATCAGGTCGAGGAATTGCAGGCCACGGTTGGTGTATTTCTTGGCGATGGAAATCACCAGACGCAAATTGGCCTCCACCATTTCCTTTTTGGCGCGGCGAGCCTTGGCTTCACCGACCGACATGCTGCGGTTGATTTCCTTGATCTGCGCAATTGACAGATTGCACTCACGCTCAATGTCCAGCAGCTGTTCCTGCGCTTCCTGCACTTTCGGCAGCAAAGCCATCAGCCTGGATGCATCGCCCCGCTGATCCGCACAATAGCGGCTCAACCACTCCAGATCAGTTTCATTTTGCGGAAAACTGTCAATGAAATCCTGGCGTGCCATCCCGCCTTTCTGCACACACAATTTCATAATGTGGCGTTCATTCTGGCGGATACGGTCGACAATTTCGTTCAATTGCGCCGTCAACTGGTCAATGATGGGCTGCGCCAGGCGGAACTCCATGAACTTGACCGCAACAGCCTCACGGGCCGCGCCATACGCAGGCTCATTATTGCTGGCGCAGGCAACCCTGGACGCCTCATACAATTCACGCAGTTCAGAAAACTTGATGCGCGCCTCTTCCGGATCCGGGCCTGTGTCCACCGGATCAGCAGTGTCCACATCATCGTCTTCATCTGTGGCCGCCACCTCATCATCGTCAGCGTCAGCAACAGCACCCTCGTCATCAGGAACGACCGCCGTCACTGCAAACGCGCTCAAATCCTCATCCGGATTGGCAAAGCCATTAATAATGTCAGTCAGGCGGATTTCTTCAGAATCAATCAGCGCCGCCTTATCCAACAAAACCTCAGTGGACGCGGGGTATTGCGCCAGCGCCCGCAAAATCTCATTCAAGCCCTCTTCAATCCGGATAGCGATCTGGATTTCCCCTTCACGGGTCAGCAATTCAACCGTGCCCATTTCACGCATGTACATGCGCACAGGGTCGGTGGTGCGCCCAAAATCGCCATCGACGTTCGCCAATGCCGCGGCGGCTTCTTCCGCTGCTTCGTCGTCTGCCTGTACAGCTTCATCATTCAACAACAGGGAATCGGCATCCGGGGCATGTTCATAGACAGTAATGCCCATATCGTTGATCATGGCGACGATATCTTCGATCTGTTCCGGGTCAACGATGGTATCGGGAAGATGGTCGTTAACCTCAGCATAGGTAAGGAAGCCCTGCTCCTTCCCTCTGGCAATCAATTCTTTCAAGCCGGACTGCTGCTGCTCTTCTTGACTCATGCCACAACTCTCTGGAAAAAAAGGTCGGTAATCATATCACAATTTTCTGAAATACAGCCATTGTCAAGCATTGGCGTTGGTTAATTATTATGCAGATCAGACAATAAACACACTAAATCATGCCGTTCCTGCGCATTTAGTCCCTCAGTACGCTCACGGTGCAACAGGCGTTCAAGCTGTCCCTGCCGCGCTTGCCGCCTGATTTGCCGCAGGCAATCGGAAAACTCACGTCGCATGACAGCTTCATCCGCTGTATCAGGCCGCCAATTGCTTAATCGGCGCAGCGCATTTTCATGCCCTGTCTGACGGAAACGTTCCAATAGGCCTGCCGTGTGTATATGGGGATTCTCTTCAATATTTTCAATCATGGCCGCCAATAACCCCATTCCCGGCAACTCATAACTAAGGACTTGTTCAGGGCTGCCAGCCAATTCAGCCAATTCCGGATTGTGCAACAACAAGGCAATGGCGTGCCGGGCAGGCGTGCGGCGAACATCCTGATCAGCAGGACGGGCCTGAGTATAGATCAATTCAGCAGCCCCCGCTGCATGATTCCCTTTGGCGTGTTGGCGCACGACTTCCAACGGCGTATCCGTGAGTGTAGACAATTCTCCGAATATTTGTTCCCGCAACAAAATGTCCGGCATATTGGAAAGCAGTTTCAAGCCATCATTCAACAGGCGGGATTTTCCTTCCCGTGTGCTGAGATTAAAATGATCTTTCAACCCTGCCAGCAAATAATCGCTTAATGTCAGCGCGGACGCCACATCGGCTTCAAACGCCATTTTTCCCACTTTACGGATTTGAGTGTCTGGGTCTTCCCCCTGGGGCAAAAACAGAAAACGGATTTCCTTGTCGTCCCGCAATTCCGGCAAAGCATTTTCCAATGCCCGCCAAGCCGCGTCGCGTCCCGCCCTGTCGCCATCGAAACAAAACACGACTTCCGGAACCAGCCGCAACAATTGCTTGATATGCTCCGGCGTTGTGGCAGTCCCCAAGGTGGCCACGCTATACGTAACGCCATACTGCGCCAAAGCGATGACATCCATATAGCCTTCCACCACCAGCAGACGCTCCAGCCTGCGGGTGTTCTGGCGCGCCTCAAACAAGCCATAGAGTTCGGAACCTTTGTGAAAAATCTCCGTTTCCGGCGAGTTCAAATACTTGGGAACCCCATCGCCCAGCACCCGCCCGCCAAAACCGATCACCCTTCCACGCCGGTCGCGGATAGGGAACATGATGCGCTCCCGAAAACGGTCGTAGGCCTTGCCCGCATCATTGCGGATCGACATGCCACTGGCCAGCAATTTATCGTCACCATATTGCGCCAGATGTCGGCCCAGGTTATCCCAACCAGGTGGGGCATAACCCAAACTGAAACCAGCGATGATTTCAGCGCTTAGTCCACGCTGCCGCAAATACTCATTGGCACCAGGGTTTTGCTCCAACTGCGTCTGGAACCAACCCACCGCCTTATCCATCAACGCATACAAACCTTGATCCTGCTGTTTGCGTTTTGGTGCAGCCTCCGCCCCTTCACGGGGAACCTGCACCCCTACGGAGCGCGCCAGCGCTTCAATCGCTTCCGGATACTCAAGATGTTCATACTCCATCAAAAAAGAAATGGCGGAACCGTGTACCCCGCAACCGAAACAATGGTAGAACTGCTTTGTAGGACTGACCGTAAAGGAAGGCGTTTTTTCGTTGTGGAAAGGGCAACAAGCCATGTACTCACGCCCGGCTTTTTTCAGCGGCAGGCGCGAACCAATCACATCGATGATGTCGACGCGCGCCAGAAGCTGATCAATAAATTCACGAGGAATACGGCCTGTAGTGCTCATTTAACGGTCTGTCTGCTGCTTGCTTAGGTAAGCAGGAAGTATATTCCATTTGGCGAAGGGTGGCTCTTTCCCTGCCAGCAAAAACACGCTAATGTGTCTAGCCCTGACCCTGTATTTTGTACCATAATAGCAACCCTTTTGTTGCCTGAGAATCCGATGAGATACACCGAATTACCCCCAGCGCAAGGGCTCTACGACCCTGACTTTGAACACGACGCCTGTGGTATGGGTTTTGTGGCTCACCTGAAAGGTGTCAAGTCACACCAGATTGTCCAACAGGCATTGAAAGTACTGACCCACATGGAGCATCGCGGCGCATGTGGCTGTGAGGAAAACACCGGTGACGGCGCTGGCATCCTGCTGCAAATGCCGCATAAATTTCTTGAAGCAGAGTGCAAGTCACTCAATATCAAGCTGCCAAATCCCGGCGATTATGCCGCAGGCGTAGTTTTTCTGCCACAAGATGGCGACGCCAGGGCAGAGGTCGCCTCCACTTTTGCCCGGGTCGTTGAGGAAGAAGGCCAGACTTTGCTTGGCTGGCGCGACGTCCCTGTCAACCCTGCCCCCATCGGCAAAACCGCACTGAAGGCAATGCCGTTCATCCGCATGGTGTTCATTGGCAAATCCGATGGGATAACCGCTGGCATCGATTTCGAGCGCAAGCTGTATGTCATCCGCAAACGCACCGAAAATGCCGTGAATGCGCCGGAAGTCGCCGGGCATATTTATTTCCCTAGCCTGTCATCACGCACCATCGTTTTCAAAGGCATGCTGACCACCGAGCAGGTCGGCCAATTTTATAAGGATCTCGCCAACCCGCACATGGAAACGGCCATTGCGATGGTCCATTCGCGGTTCTCCACCAACACCTTCCCAAGCTGGGCGCGGGCACATCCAAACCGTTACCTGATCCATAATGGTGAAATCAACACCATGCGCGGCAACGTCAATTGGATGAACGCGCGTCAGGCCATGATCAAGACCGATGTCTTCAAAACCGATCTGGACAAGATCTTCCCGGTCATTAACCCGAATGGCAGCGACTCCGCCATGTTGGACAACACGCTGGAGTTCCTCTACCTCAGCGGTTACTCCCTGCCGCACGCCATGATGATGATGGTGCCGGAGCCTTGGGCGAACCACGAAAACATGAATCCGGAAAAGCGCGCTTTCTACCAGTACCACAGCTGCCTGATGGAGCCTTGGGATGGCCCTGCCGCCATGGGTTTCACTGATGGGGCTCAAGTCGGTGCCATTCTTGACCGCAATGGGTTGCGCCCTTCCCGCTATTACGTCACCAGTGACGACATGATCATCCTGGCGTCCGAAGTTGGCGTGCTGGACGATCTTGACCAGAGCACGGTCATTTCCAAACAGCGCCTCACACCGGGCCGTATGCTGCTGGTCGACACCGTCGAAGGCCGCATCATCACTGACCGGGAACTGAAATACGGCATAGCGGCCGTCAAGCCCTACCAGGAATGGCTGGACAACAACCTGATCAAGTTGGAAGACCTGCCAGCCGCCAAACACTCTCCGTTGCCCGAGCACGAGACAGTGGCGCAGCGGCAAAAAATGTTCGGCTACACCTATGAAGACGTGCGCAAGATGATCGTGCCGATGGCGCGCGACGGCATCGACCCGCTGGGCGCAATGGGCATCGATTCCCCGATTGCAGTGCTGTCCGACAAGCCACAGCCGCTGTTCAATTACTTCAAGCAATTGTTCGCGCAGGTCACCAACCCGCCAATCGACGCCATCCGTGAGGAAATTGTCACTTCGGCCCTCACCACATTGGGTTCCGAAGGCGACATCACTGCGCCAACGGCGGCGAGCTGCCATCAGATACTGCTGCAAACGCCAGTGCTGGATAATGACGAGCTGATGAAGCTGATTGAAATCAAGCGTGAAGGCTTCAAATGCGTCAGCCTGCCGATCACATTCCGCATCATGGATGGAGAGGATGGCTTGGAAGCGTCCCTCGAACATTTGTTTTCCTCGGTCGACCATGAAATCAACAATGGTGCCAACCTGATTGTGCTGTCCGACCGCACAGCGGACGCTGACAATGTGCCGATCCCGTCCCTGCTGGCGGTGGCAGGCTTGCACCATCACCTGATCCGCCACGGCACCCGCACCCGCGTCAGCTTGGTCTTGGAGTCTGGCGAACCGCGCGAGGTTCATCACTTTGCCCTGCTGCTGGGTTATGGCGTGCAAGCCATCAACCCTTACTTGGCGTTTGACTCCATCGACGACCTGATCCGCGAAGGACTGCTGCCGGACATGGATCATGATTATGCCGTCAAAAAGTACATCAAAGCTGCGACCAAAGGTGTGATCAAGGTCATGTCGAAAATCGGCATTTCCACCGTCCAGTCCTATCGCGGCGCGCAGATTTTCGAAGCGCTGGGCATCAACAAAACAGTGATCGACAGGTACTTCACCGCCACGGCCTCCCGTATTGGCGGCATCGACCTGAAGGTGATTGCAAAAGAAGCCATCATGCGTCATCAGACCGCTTACGAACACCATGATGCCGAAAACCGCTCATTGCGCTCCGGCAACGTTTTCCAGTGGCGTAATGAGGAAGAAGAGCATCAGTACAACCCGATGACCATTTACACGCTGCAAAAGGCGGTGCGTTCCGGGGATTACGCGCTCTACAAACAGTACAGCAAACTGATGCATGAAGACGCGGAGGTGAAATTCAACCTACGCAACCTGTTGGAGTTCAACTTCGCCGAGCAGCCCATTCCGCTGGGCGAAGTGGAATCCGCATCCAGCATCGTCAAACGCTTCAAATCCGGCGCAATGTCGTTCGGCTCCATCAGCAAGGAAGCGCATGAGGCGCTGGCCATCGCCATGAACCGGCTGGGCGGCAAGTCCAACTCCGGCGAAGGCGGCGAAGATCCCGCCCGTTTCATTCCTGACGCCAACGGCGACTCCCGTTGCAGCGCCATCAAGCAGGCGGCGTCCGGACGTTTCGGCGTGACCAGCTACTACCTGAACAATGCACGGGAAATCCAGATCAAGCTGGCCCAAGGTGCCAAGCCGGGCGAAGGCGGCCAGTTGCCGGGCAAGAAGGTTTACCCGTGGGTTGCGAAAGTGCGTGGCACCACGCCGGGCGTTGGCCTGATTTCGCCACCGCCACACCATGACATTTATTCCATCGAAGACTTGGCGCAGCTGATCCATGACCTGAAAAACGCCAACAAGCGCGCCGCCATCAATGTCAAGCTGGTGTCGGAAGTGGGCGTTGGCACGATTGCATCCGGCGTCGCCAAAGGCAAGGCGGATGTCATCCTAATCTCCGGTTATGACGGCGGCACCGGCGCTTCGCCTAAAACCAGCGTACAGCACGCTGGCCTGCCATGGGAACTGGGCTTGGCCGAAACCCATCAGACCCTGCTGCTGAACAACCTGCGCAGCCGGGTGCGCCTGGAAACCGACGGCAAATTGATGACAGGCCGTGACGTGGCCATCGCCGCCTTGTTGGGCGCTGAGGAATACGGCTTCGCCACCTTGCCGCTGGTCGCGTTGGGCTGCGTGATGATGCGCGTCTGCCATCTGGACACCTGCCCGGTAGGCATCGCCACCCAAAATCCTGAGTTGCGCAAAAAATACAGCGGCGACCCGCAATACGTGGTCAACCTGCTGATGTTTATTGCCGAAGAAATGCGCGAATACATGGCGAAGCTAGGTTTCCGCACCGTTGACGAAATGGTTGGCCGGGTCGACAAACTGCGCCACGAACCCGCCAACGGTTACTGGAAAGCCGCCATGATCGACATGAGCAGGATTCTCCACCGCCCGGAACTGGAAGAATGCGATGGCGTGTATTGCAAGCGCGAACAGGATCACGGCATCGCCCAGTCACTGGACGAACGCGAAATCCTCAAGGTGTGCCAGCCTGCAATTGATACGGGCACGCCTGTCACCGCAACATTCCCGATCAGGAATATTGACCGCGTGGTTGGCGCGATCACTGGCTCCGAAATAACCCGCAAATACGGCGCGGAAGGCTTGCCGGAAGACACTATCCGCCTGAAGTTCAACGGTTCCGCAGGCCAGAGTCTCGGCGCTTTTGTCCCCAAAGGCATGACGCTGGAACTGGAAGGCGACGCCAACGATTACATCGGCAAAGGGCTTTCCGGCGGAAAAATCATTGTTTATCCGCAGAAAGACGCCCGTTTCATCCCAGAAGACAATATCCTCATCGGCAACGTTGCATTTTTCGGCGCAAGCAGTGGCGAAACCTATATCCGCGGTGTTGCTGGCGAGCGCTTCTGTGTGCGCAACTCCGGCGTCCATGCCGTGGTGGAAGGCACCGGCGACCACGGCTGCGAGTACATGACCGGCGGGCGCGTTGTCGTGCTGGGCAACGTAGGCCGCAACTTTGCGGCAGGCATGTCTGGCGGTGTCGCTTATGTTTATGATCCTGAAGGCGTCCTTGCCGTCAGCGGCAACACGGAGATGGTGTCTTACGGACCACTGTCTGAGGCGGGCGAACAAGCCGAAGTCAAAGGCATGATTGAAAAGCACTTGCTGTACACCGGTAGTGAACGCGCCAGGATGATTCTGGAAAGCTGGGACAAAAGCCTCGCCAGTTTTGTCCGCGTCATGCCAAACGACTACAAGCGCATGCTGGATGCGATCCGTTCCTTAGAAGAGAAGGGACTGTCCGGCGATGAAGCCCTGATGGCGGCCTTTACCGCCAACAACAGCGATGCCTCGCGCGTTAGCGGTAACTAAGGAGTACGAGCAGAATGGGAAAACCTACAGGATTCATCGAATATCAACGCTTGCTGCCCTCTGACCGCGCGCCGTTGGAGCGCGTCAAGGATTGGCGTGAATTTCACTTGCATTTCAACCGTGAAGAAGACGGCAGGGAGCAAGGCGCACGCTGCATGGAGTGCGGCATCCCGTTTTGCCAAACCGGCAAGTTGTTGCCCGGCGGGGCTAGCGGCTGCCCAGTCCACAACCTGATTCCGGAGTGGAACGACATGATCTTCCGCGGCTTGTGGAAGGAAGCCTATGAACGGCTGCGCATGACCAACAATTTCCCGGAATTCACTGGGCGCGTTTGCCCTGCGCCATGTGAAGGCTCCTGTACCCTCGGCATCAACGAGCCACCCGTCACCATCAAGCTGAATGAAGTCAGCATCATCGACAAGGCGTTTGAGGAAGGCTGGGTTCAACCTGAAATCCCTGTGGAACGCACCGGCAAAAAGGTGGCGGTGGTGGGTTCTGGCCCCGCTGGATTGGCCTGCGCCGACCAACTGAACAAAGCTGGCCACGAAGTCACCGTTTATGAGCGCGCTGACCGCATTGGCGGCCTGCTGATGTATGGCATCCCCAATATGAAGCTGGATAAGCAGGAAGTCGTGCAGCGCCGCGTTGACCTGATGGCGGCCGAAGGCGTGCAATTCATCACCAATGTGGAAGTTGGCAAGGATATTTCCGCTGAAACCTTACGCAGTGACTTCGATGCTGTGGTGTTGTGCGCTGGAGCCACCCAACCGCGCGACCTGCCAGTAGCTGGCCGGGAACTCACTGGTGTGCATTTCGCCATGGACTTCCTCACCGCCAACACCAAGAGCCTGCTGGACTCCAACTTGGAAAATGGCCAGTACATATCCGCCAAGGGACTGGACGTCATTGTCATTGGCGGTGGCGACACCGGCACTGATTGCGTGGCGACTTCTGTACGTCATGGCTGTAAATCCGTCACCCAGCTGGAAATCATGCCGCGCCAACCAGATGCGCGCCAGCCGGACAACCCATGGCCGGAATGGCCGCGCGTCCATAAAGTTGACTATGGGCAGGAAGAAGCAGCGGCAATCTTTGGGCGCGACCCGCGTGACTACCTGATTTCCACCAAAAAGCTGGTTGGCGATGAAAATGGCCATGTGAAGGAAATCCATACGATTGGGGTGCGTTGGGAACGTGATGAACACGGACGCATGAATCTGGCGGAAGTGGAAAACACCGCACAAGCACTTCCGGCCCAATTGGTATTGCTGGCGATGGGCTTTACCGGCCCGGAAAAAACCTTGATTGACGCCCTCCGACTGGACACTGACCCTCGTGGCAACGTCAAAGCCGAGTATGGCCAATATGCCACCAATCTGCCGGGTGTATTTGCAGCGGGCGATATGCGCCGTGGTCAAAGCCTAGTGGTCTGGGCCATCAATGAAGGCCGGGAAGCAGCCCGTGAATGTGACCGGTTCTTGATGGGCAAGACATTCCTGCCCTGATTTCTGACTGTGCCCCACCTCCTAAACAATGGGGGTGGGGTTTCCTCCCCTGAGCATCCCGCCTCCCCTCATATGCCCTATATTACCGGGGCAAGATTGAGTCCTTTGCGCTTTCCTTTCGCCACTTTGGCCGCAATACGCTCTTTTGCCGGAATCCGAGTTTGGTAGCGATCGTAATAGCGGTAATCGATCGCATCATCCTGTGACTTGACCATCAGAAAACCGACAACGTTATGCCTGACCCGCCGCAACTGCTCAATAACGTTCAACAAACGTTTGCGGTTGATATGGTCTTCATCTGCAACAATTAATGTAGCCTCAGCCATCGAAGAGAGGTACATCGCATCCGCAAACCCAGTGGCGGGGGGCGCATCAATGATCACACTATCGAAATGCTTGGAGGCTAGGTTGAGCAGTTGCACCATCGCTTGGCTGGACACCAGTTTTACCGGGTCTGCCACCAAGGTTCCAGCAGTAATAAAATACATGCCTTTCACCTCGCGGGAAGGATGGGTGATGCTGGCGATGTCTGTTTCACCATTCAAAAAATTGCTCAGGCCACGGGCATTCGGCAACCCCATTTTGACATGGACGGAAGGTCGGCGCAGGTCAGCATCGATCAACAAGACCTTCAACCCCTGTTGCGCCTGACTAAAAGCGATATTGACGGCTGATGTAGATTTCCCCTCTGCAGGATTCACACTGGTAATCAAGGTGATGCGCGGCGCAACCCCGCCTGGCAAAACAAAGCGTAGGTTCGCTGTTGCAACCCGATAGGCCTCCGCCAGTAGGGAACCAACATCCCGGGCGGTCGCCAACGCCAAGTGGCTTTCCGATTTGTTGCGCACATGTGGGATAGCCCCCAATATCGGCAAACCACTGAGCGCCTGCAACTCGCCGACCGAAGCAACGCTTTGATTGAGGGTTTCGCGCAATAACGCCGCCCCTATCCCCAACATCAACCCAACCAAGCCACCCAGAATCAGGTTTAGCGTCTTTTTAGGACGGAAAATATCATCCGGGGTTGTCGCCGCATCCACAACACGGATATTGCTGGTGGTGGCATTGGAGGCCACACTCACTTCTTTCAGGCGTTGTAAAAGGCCATCATAGAGATTACGGCTGGTTTCGACTTCCCGCTTGAGGGCGTTGTATTCAACACCACGATCCCGTTGGTCAATCAGTTCATTCTTGTAACTGTCAACCTGAGCGCGCAAATCATCTTCCAGTTTCTTGGCGGCTGCATAGTCAGCCTGCAACGATTGTTTGAGGCCACCCACCTCATTATTCAACTGCCGACGGACTTCCTGAATCTGTTGCTGCAAGAGTTGCATGTCAGGATACCCCGGCTTGAAAAGCTTCAGCTTTTCCTGGTATTCCGCCTCCAGCGTCACCAAATTCTGCTTGATGCCTTCCACAACCGGGTTATTGAGCACTTCGCGGACATTGCCGTGCTTACGCCCTTGAATCATCTGGCTTTCCGCCTGGATGCGGTTACGCTGGGCTTCCCCCAAAGCGGAGTACAGCTCATCCAACTTGCGCTCCTGCGTGGATTGGCTGTTGTTAACCTCCAGAATATCGTTCTGTTTGGCGTATTCAATCAGCTTGGCCTCCTGCAAGTTCAGGCGGCTGCGGGCTTTTTCCAGCTCCTGTTCCAGGAATTCCTTAGCGTAGGTATCTGTTTCACTTTGTGAATTGATATTGTCCTTAATAAAGGAACTCACCAAAGCATTGACAATTTCCGCTGACAAAGCTGGGTCAGGGCTTTCAAAAAACACTTTGACCAAATGGGTCTTTTCGATGGGCTCAACATACAGGCTCTGCAAAAATGCAGCTGAATAATCAACGTTCTGAGGTTTATTGCTAACTTCTCCACCACCACCACCCGGCAACAAAGCGGTGAACATGTTCTTGAGCGCTTTAGCGAATGACTGCAACAAGCTGACTTTTTCAGGCCGTCCAAACAAACGGGTCTGCAAATCCAGGTCGGTAATCACCCGATCAGCCAGTTTGCGGCTTTTCAATTGTTCGTACTGGGTGCGGAAAAATGGGTCTTGATCCCCCATATCCGGTGAAGCGGCAGAGACCGTGCCAAAATTAACAACTTGCGCCCCCTCCTTTTCAATTTGGATGGTGGCTCCGGCACGGTAAGTGGGTGTGGTTGTCCACGTAATATAAGCTGTCAGCAATAGGATTGATAAAGCCGTCAACAGCAATGTCCATTTTTGCCGCAGCAAACGCCGCCATACGTCTTCAAGCGTCAGGGAATGCACTGATGCCCCTGGCGCAGGGATTGTGATATACGGTGAAGGCATACCCGCATGCAGAGGAGGTGAGGCAATATTTTTTTTATTGGCGACAGTTAGCATGATTCTCTGGACGAGCATAGTTGTTAGTATTACGCCCATTCTCCACTACCCCATGCAACACCGCAAAGATTTGTTTGCATGCGTAGGCATTTTGTAGATAAGCGGAAACCAACTTGCTCCGCATTCACCGTCTGACCTGCCAGGCTCCTCCGTTAATCCGCCAAAACTGGCGTAAACCATAATGCCATCGTAAAAATATAGAATTATAAAAATAAATACTGATCCGGAACATGAGCATAACTATCACCCCCGATCTGGCTAATGCACAAAAGCATGATTCCGTTGATATTTTTACCAGTCCTGCATTCCGCAGCATTATCGCCCATGAATTCAAATTGCAAGCTGTTCAAGTGACCTTGGCGCTTAAAGAACAAGTCCATTTCATTCCGGCCTTTACCCGTAACAACCTATTGGGTGGAAAAACCCTGATTCTTGGCGCAGGCTTTGACAAAACTGGCGTCATACTTGGCGTCAACGCCCAGGATTACGGCCATGTGATTGAGCAACTGGCGCAGGAGCTGACCGCAACCGATATTAAATGCTTGGAAATACGCACCACCCAGCACATTCCCTGCCTACCGGATGAAGCGGACAAGGTGGAGCTGAATGTTGATATTCAGCCATCCGTGGAAGCTGTTTGGGAAAGCCTGTCCACCAACACCCGTAAAAATATCCGTCGCCCCTTGAAACGTGGTTTTACCTCCATTATTGGCACAACACCCAAATTACTGGATGAATTTTATCAATTGTACCGCATGAGCCTGCATGACATTGGCAGCCTGCCCCATCCCAAACCTTTCTTTGCCGACCTGCTGGCGCAATGCCCGGAACAGACCGAGATTTTCGTCGGCTATATGGATAACCTTCCGGTAGTCTCCTCCATCAGTTTCACCAATCAGGATGAAATCTATGGCGCATGGTCAGGCATCCACAGCGACTATAAAAAACATAATGTTTTCCTCGCCATGCTGTGGCAAATGGTTGAGCATTGCGGCGAAACCGGGCGCAAAACCTACAATCTCGGGCGCTCATCCGCAGACAGCAACCCGTACCAGTTCAAACTGAAACTGGCCAACCGCGTCCACAAAATTTATTACTACCGGTTGCCGATCACCTCTCCCCGCAAAACGCGCTCCCACACGCAGGATGCGGCATCCTGGCTGATCCGCAATACGCCCGAAATCGTGATGGATGGGCTTTCCCGCACCCTCCTCCACCGCTTTTACTGACAAGGACAACAACATGAAGATTCTGGAAGTTTGCACCGTCAGCAGTTCAGCCTACGCGCTAGTGTTCCAGCGGGCGCATGCGCTCAACCAACGCCATACCGGCAAGCTGCATGTCGACCTGCTGTGCACCGACGGCCCGGAAGTGGCGCTGATGCGGGAACAAGGCATGAATGTGATCGTGGAAACCCTGCACCGCAGCCTCAACCCCCTGCGCCTCATGCGTTCCGCCTGGAGCCTGCGCCGCGCCATCCGGCAAGGCGGTTACGACGCAGTCCACCTGCATTTCGGCATTCCGGGACTGGTTGGGCGTTTTCTGGCGTTTTTCGACCGGAAAACCCTCTGGATTTACCAAAGCCATGGCTACAGCATTGCGGAAAATACCGGACTGCTCGCGCGCAACATTTTCATTCTGATTGAAAAGCTGCTCAAGCCAACCGTGCGTTATTCACTGTTCCAACTGCATGGGGACATGGAGCTGGCGCGGAAATACAAGCTGCTGGACGAAAAGCAAATGGTGTTTCTCGGCAATGGCGTCAACCTAACCCGCTTTACACCAAGCGATAATCCCCATGACCCATCCAGCCCTGTCATTTTCGGCATGGTGGCGCGCTTCGAACCCATCAAGAACCATGCCCTGCTACTGGACGCCGTAGCGTTGCTGGCGCAACAGACCCGCCATTTCAAGGTAAAACTGATTGGACAAGGCCCCCTGAAAACCGAGGTGCAAACCTCCATCCAGCAAAAAGGTTTAGAAGATGTGGTGGAAATCGTCGCGTATAGCAACGACATGCCCGCCTTCTACCACAGCATTGACGTCGGGGTGCTGACCTCGTTTGCCGAAGGCATTCCCCGCGCCCTGATCGAGCCGATGGCGTCCGGCAAGCCCGTCATCTGCACCGATGTGAAAGGCAGCCGGGAGGCCATTGTTGACCGGGAAACCGGCTTCAAAACCCCGCTGGGTTCACCGGAAACGCTGGCCGGACACCTGTTGTGGTTCATCCGCAATCACGACCAGCGGCAGGCAATGGGCAAAGCCGCCCGCATCCACGCCGAAAAGCATTTCTCCGAAGAACATGTGCTCGACATTCTTGGGGAGATTTATCTGTCCTGCGCCAACCCGTTTAACCCCACCCTTGGCAAGGAAGGGCTGGAAGGGGTGGCATCCCTGGAGGTGAAAGCATGATTTTCAGCGCCGACATTGAAGACTGGCAACAATCCGTCTACGACTTCGACCGTGCAGTCAGCAACCGCGTGGTGCGCAACACCAGCCGCCTGCTTGACATCCTGGATGAACACGACGTGATAGGCACATTTTTTATACAAGGGATGGTGGCGGAAAAATTCCCGAACCTAGTCAGGAGCATCGCCGACGCAGGGCATGAGCTGGCTTGCCATTCGCATAGCCACCGTATGCTTTACAACCTGACGGAAGCGCAATTCCGCACAGAACTACGCCGCTCCATGGCTGCGCTGGAAGACATCAGCGGCTCCAAGGTGATCGGTTTCCGCGCCCCCACCTTCTCAGTGCGGGACGACATTCTCGATTGGTATTGCGCCGCCTTGCGGGAAGAAGGCGTCGTTTACGACTCTTCCATCATGATTGCCACGGTGCGCAGCTGCTACGGATTCACGGATGACGGCATCCTGCGACGCATTGCCGAACGCGGGCTGGATTCCTACCCCATGAGCGTCAGCCGGGTATTGGGCAAAAACATTCCCGTCCTGGGTGGAGGCTATTTCCGCATTTATCCCTATTGGCTTACCCAGTGGCTGGCGCGCAAGCTTGACCAAAACACCAGCATTTTCTACATGCATCCCTATGAACTGGACACCAACGAATACCGGGAAGTCTCCCAACTGGTCGACATACCCACCAAAATGGCGGTGCATCAGTTTGCCCGCCGGGGCAGTGTGGAAGGAAAACTACGTAAGCTCTTGTTGGACTATCCGTTCAGTTCATTCCGGGACACTTATTACCCGGCCTGACTGCCCTTGTCCGCTAGGCGACGCCTGTCCAAACAGAAACGGGCGTAGCCAAACGGCGTCATACCCAACACCAGCAGGCGTGGCAGCAAACCTTCGGCACTCAATGCAACATCCGGTTGCCGCTGCTGTGCATGGTGCTTGAAGCGCACAAAGCTCATCGCCACATCCAGCAAGCGCAGCGGCGCATACAGAAAGTAACGCGCCCCATGCTCCAACATCGATTTACACGCGATGGCATGGCCCAAGGCATGTTGGTCTGGCCGGGCGCGCGTCACCTGGTCTTCGCCATCGTGGTAGACGCGCAGCGCCTCGTTGACAAAGCGGGTTTTGTAACGCTCCGAAATCCGCTCCCACACCACATTTTCCGGGATCAAACCCGCCACGCCTTCATGCTCAAACGGAAATTGCCGCAATACTTCAGTACGCTGGAACCCCCATTTTTCCCCACGCACCTTGTAACGGTAGCTCATTTCCACGCTGTCTGAATCAATCCAGCCACCCACAGGATCTGCTGGAAACAAGCTGCCGACAATCTCGCCCGATTCCTTTTCACACAACACGGTCACCGCGCTGAAGCCATTGCGTTGGTCGTCAGGAATGGCCTGCCAATGAAACAATAAGCGCTCCAACGCCTGTGGCTTGCAGGAATCATCGCTGTCCAGCGTCAGGAACAGCTCGCCTTGGGCAGCACCAATCCCCAGATTGTGCGCAACTTTCTTGTGTGCATTCTGCTGATGAAGGTAACGGATAGGGAACGCCGCTTGCGCCTGCCAGCCCTCCACCCGTTCACGGGTGTTGTCAGTGGAGCCGTCATCCACAACCAACCATTCAAAATCACGAAAAGTCTGCGCGCACAGGCTGTCATAAACCCGATGCAAGGTTTCCGCCCGATTGTAGGTTGGCGTAAAAACCGTAAATGTGTAGCGAAACATGTGAGCCTCCGCTTTTGATTATTGTAGTGAGGGTGTTGTCAGCGGCTTTTCCTGGAAAATAGACCGATACGTGTCGATAACCGCATCCAGATTATAGGTGTCCCGGATACGGGATTGCGCCGCCTGTCCACGCTGCTGGCGCTCTGTTGCGGGTAAAGCCAGCCATTGCGCCCAGGCCGCAGCCAATTGTGCGGGCGACTCCCGTGGCACAATCAAACCTGTGGAGCCAATGAATTCTGCAATGTCGCCGACATCCGTCGCCACGCACGGCACACCCGCCGCCATCGCTTCAGCCAGAAACAGTGGAAAAGCCTCGCACCGGGATGCAAGCGTCGCCACATCCATGGCGGCAATCAGGCGGCCTGCATCCTTACGCACACCCAACAACCGTACACTTTCCTGGCAACCTGCGGACTCCAACAACTCCGCCAAAACGGTGTTGTCCGTCCCCATCCCTTCACCCGCCAGCAGGAAACAGGCTTTGTTTCCGCCCTGTACAAACAGGCGGATAGCTTCCACCAGGTTGGGAATGTCTTTTTCAGGCACAAAACGGGTCAAACTGCCAATAATTGGCGTTTCATCCGCAACACCCAACTCGGCGCGCAAGTCCTCCCGCACATCAGCAGAAAGATGTGTCCGCGCAGCAATGCCATTGGCGACCACCAACGAACGCCCGCTGGCATAACCCAACTCACGATGACGTTGCTGGCTGCGTCTGGACACATACAAAATCCTGTCGGGAAAGCGGGATAACCACTGCCCCAACCGCAGTACCAGCGCATGTTGCATGCGTTCGGCAGTGGCAGCCTCCGGAGTATGGTGCATCCCCCACAACAACAAAGGCCGACACCCGGCAAACAGCCACGCCAACACCGCCGCCAGGTTGCCATGATGCATCCAGCCATGGATGATATCCGGCCTGATGTCACGCACCAGACGCCATAAGCGTAATGGTGCCGCCAACATCCCCTTCCAGTGGTTGAGCTGCAATTCGTATACAGGTATCCCCGCTTGCGCAAATTGTCCCTGAACGCCATCCACCGGGCGCAGGGCAAGCACAAACGGCTTGTATTCCGTACTGAGCGGGGAAGCCACCAGATTCAGCAGCGCTTTTTGCGCCCCACCGACACTCAATGAAGTGATGACATACAGCACCTTGCTCATGGCGCACACACCCGCTGACGCCGTTCGGCCAAGGAAGCCACCGCCATCCTTGCATACTGGCGGATATTGCCGATGTTGAACAGCAACACCACCACTGCATACACCAGGACGCCGACCGTGACGCGAATCACAACACTTAACACGCCACCCATATCCGGCGCTTGCTCCATCAGCAGCAGCATAATGCCCGACGCCAGCAGGATTTTGCCAAGTTCCGACCAGGGAATAATGAGCCTGAAACCCTTGCTCCCCAGAAAATAGCCATATACCAAGCACAGCAAGTAGGAAATGATTGAGCCGCCAATCGCCCCCATTGCACCAAACCGAGGGATCAGAGCAGTGTTCAGGAGCAGGTTAAGACCGGCTGCAACCGCCACCACTTTCACTGCATCACCTGTGCGCTTGCCCAACTGGAAAGACAACGACACATAAAACAGGTACAGGCAGTGCTCCAGCACCGCGATGCCGATCCACGGCAACAGTTGCAAAGAGGCCTGCACAAACTCTGGCCCGATCAACAAGGGGATGAACGCATGGCTGATGCCAATCAGGCCGAAAATGGACGGTACGGCGACCCCCATCAACAGCATGAAATATTGCTTCAGTTTTTCTTCCGCCTGCGCCTGACCCTCATGCTCCAGCGTGTGGATGACGACCGGATAGGCCGCCAGATTCAGCGAACTGGTCAACATCATGATGATCTGATGCGGCACATTGTAAGCGACGGCATATTGCCCCGCTTCCGAATAACCCGCCAATGCACTGAGCAGCAAGCGGTCAGACGTAAAAATCACATCCAGCAACACAAATGAAAGGCTCAACGGCAAACCGTAGAGCAGGATTTTTCTAAGGATGGCGAAATCAACCTCACGCCACTTCAGCAGCAGATAACGCCAGACGCCACCAAAAAACAACAAGGTCAGGAATATGCCCAGGGTCACCCCGCCCATTGCGCCGACCCAGGAATAGCCCATCCATACCAACAGCAACCCAATGGCCAACGTCAGCAAAGTACGGGTCAACTCCGCCAAAAAATACTGCTGCACCTTTAGCGTAATGGAGTTAACCCGCTGGTAGGACTCGTACAAAGCCGTACTGACAAACAACAGAAAAAACGAACCTGCGATCAGGCCGTGCCCCTGCAACAGGGCGTAGCCCGCCGCCAGCAACCCCACTATCCCCGCAATCACCACGACCGAGAAGCTGATCAGGCGCTGCACGGATTCGGCAGACACATCCTGCGCATTCCAGAAACGCATGATCCCCACATACAACCAACCGAACAGAAAGCCATTCATGCTCGAAACCAGCACCAGCAAAGTCGTGTAAACGCCGTATTCTTCAGTGCTTAACCAGCGGGTATAGGCGGCAACGGAAACAAAGCTCGCCAAAGCGGGAGCAACCTTCGCCAGCAGGTAAACCAGACCATGCTTAACGTACATCACCTATCCCTCAAACTGCCAACCATGCATCGGCGACGGCAGCAATATCATTGCTGTTTACCGATTCTTTCGCCTGATGCCGCATCTTCTCCCGCATTGCCGTATTCAGGAACATTTCATCAATGCCCGCAGCCAGCGCATCCACCTGCCCCCTTTCAACCAGCAGGCCATTTTCACCAGAACGGATGATCTCCCGCGGGCCTGTCGGGCAATCTGTTGACACAATCGGGCAACCCAGCGCCAGGGCTTCAATCAACACCAGCGGATAACCTTCGTAATCACTGCTCATGACCTGAAATTCGGCTTTTGCCATGTACTTATAGGGGTTCACCTCAAATCCAGCCAGAATTACCCGCTCCTGTATGCCTAACGCAGCAATTTGCTGCTCAAGCAATTCACGTTGGCTGCCTTTGCCAACAATGACCAGCTTGCATTCCTGTTGCACTTGGCTGCGCGCATAAGCTTCAATCAGCAAATCAAAACGCTTTTGCCGTTCCAATCGGCCAACCGCCAAGATAAAACGCCCTTCAAATGCAATTGGCTCCCGCGCTTTTTCATTGATCAGCCGAATATTCACGGGATTATAAATGCACCGGACATTTCCCAGATGCGCGCGCTCAACCAACAAATCCTTCATTTGCCGGGAAACTGTAATCACCCGTTTGGCGCGTGGGTAAAACCACCTCACAGCCCGCCATTCATGGCGAGTCATCTTATCAGGGTCAAGGTGCATGGATAGGACGGCATCACGGCTGGCCAATGCGCACGGCACATTGGAGGCCTCCAGAAATGAAAAAATATGATCGAACTTTTCTTGCTGAAAGACCTTCCTGAAATACCATGCGCGTTTGAGCAGGGTAAACACTTGCCTCGGCAGACCGCCTGCCCGGCTGGGCAAATGCAGATGTATGGTTCGGCCAGGGTACGAAAAACGCGGAATGTCGCCATACTCTTCGAATTTTATTACGGTGACGTCATGATTCCTGGAATAAAACTCTTCGGCCAAATCAGCCGCGACCTTTTCTGCGCCACCTGGAGCCGCCATATCTGCAATGACGATAGCAATTTTCTTTGTTGACACAGGAATACCCTATTTTTTAATCAGTTTACTGGAGGAATTTTTTATAGTTGATATTAATACCGGCAATGAATAGGCGAACCAAACTTGCATACGGTCATGAATTGTTAATGACATTTGCCCTAAAAAGATAATGCCCAACATTGATAGCATGAGCAACCGTTCCAATGGGGGAAGTGAAAAGGCATAAACAAATGAAGCCACTATGACGCTACCATACAGCAACACACCAATAATCCCTTGCTCCGCTGCAATTGAAACAAAACTGTTATGAGCCGTATATTTCACATTATATTGATTAATTACCCTTCTGAATGAACTTAAACCATGCCCGACCACTGGGCTATGCTTCCATTCTTCATAGGCGTAGCCCCATATTACACTACGTTCATTTAATGTCCCTTCCGAAATTTCTTTACCGGTCGAAAATATACGCTCAATGGTTTGCTGAGGAATAACATTCGCAGCAATCACCAATACGCTGATGAGCGTCACGCCAGCAATGGCTTTACCCATGACGCCAGAGTTCTTGACTAAAGGCCATAAACCTGTGAGCCCAAGCATCATGGTGACTGCGCCAGTACGTGATCCGGTAATCAGGATAGTAAACATCGCCATTGGCAAATACAGCACAGCCACTCCCCGTAATACCCAGTGGCGTGCAACCGTAAACAGATAAATGGCCAGTGGCATAGCCATCGCCAGTTTTACCGCAACCTCATTGGCGTCGAAATCCTTGATTTCCTGCCTGACCGTATTCCCCCCGATTTGGTAATCCTTCACCATCAGATAAACCAGCCACAAATCACCCAGAATAAAAGCCAGATACAACATCTGGAGATGTTTCTCCGTTTTGGCGAGCTGAAACAGCAACAGGGTAATCATCAACACATACAGATTACCCTTGATCGCCTGTTGGTAGCCACCGACTGCCTCTTCGCTTTCGTAAGGGATCGGCATCGCCGACCAGGTGTAGGACAGGATCACCCAAGCCACATACAACAACACCGGAATGTGCAGCGCAGGCACTGCGGACAATTCCGCCCCCATCACTATCAGCACAAACATCAGGCCAAACGCCATCAACCCGGCAATCTTGACCAGCGACATGCCAGCGACATCAACAGCCCCGTCTGTCGGCAATGCAAACACCAACATCATCAAGAAAAAAATGGCGATATTCCTGAGCGTGTTCATTGGCTCCGCCCTTGCTGTTGGTGGGTCTGCGCCAATGCTTCCAGCTTCTCGCCAAGCGCCTGCCGTACCTGCATCAATAACACCGGATCATTGTCCCAGTCGCCAAAATTGCGGGCGATGCGACCAAGTTGCTGATCCACAAACGCCTTTTCCCCCGCCTGCAGCAACAGGTCGATGTACATGTAATCTTCCACGGATTCACGTATCCATTTCAGGCGCAAGGAAGCCACCGGCCCATCAAAGCCAAACTGCTCCTTATGCGCCGGGTAAACCAGCAACCCATCGCCATTGAAACGGATGCCGGGCGGATCAGTGCTGACAAAACTGGCGGCGTCATTCCAAACATCCGCGCCATCGAACCATGACAGCGTGTCCCAATAACCCAACCCGGTCACGCCATAGCGATGCAGCAGCCAAGCAGGAATCCGGTAATTGATGGCAGGAAAATCCAGTTGCCAGACAGGTGGGTAGCTTCCCTTCAACACATCGGCCTTGGGGTTAAGCTTTTTATATTCAGGGAAATCCAGCACCAGAGCCGTATACGCCCAGACCTCCTCACCTGCCGCCAACCGCTGGCCAACGGTATTCTTGCCGAGATAATCCACATCCCGCCATAGGTCGTAAAATTTAGGAATCCAGACATCCACTTTGCCTGTCAGGCTACCAAGTTCAGGTTTCTCATTCAGCGGCGGCTCACTGACCTGAAAACGGATTTTCTCCCCCACCTCATCGAAAAAATCACCCCAACGGCGGGCGTACTGATAAGCCTCCCGAGTGTCAGGCTCATCCACGAATGATGGGTCGGTATAACAACGCCCATGCCCTGCATGTTGCCCACACCAAGCGGCGTACTCGCGGATAAACTGCTGGGCTTTTTGCCGATCCTTGCCTAATGGATCAGCAAACGGATAACTATCCGCAAACACATAGGTATAAGCGGAAGCATGTTTATCCTGCATGTAATGCCGCATGTTGTCCGTCACAGTCCCCAAACCGGCGAACTGGCGATCAAAATCCGGCCTGCCTGCTTCATCAGCTTCAGGAGCCGCATCCCAGAAGCTTTCCGGCGACAGATGATGATCCAGCAGGAAATCGTTATAAGCCCTCACCAGACGGTTATCCGCAACGGATTCGCCGGTGCGTTCAAAGCCATACACATCCGCCACCCGGTAACCATTCGTACCGAATACGGTGCGTAGTGGAGAGCGTTCCGGCAGCGTGAAATTCCAGACTTTCAGGGTCACTGGCAATTCCTGCGCGGCTTCGCCGTCAGCCGTGACAGTGACCACGCCGCTGTAAACACCGGGCTTCGTATCCTGGGGTACATAGACATCCACCCATACCGGCAAATTTTCCCCAGCCGTCAGGTTTTGCGGAAACGCACGGTAAGCTGTCGCCACGTCCTTGGCCGGATTATCCGCAGGCAAAAGAATATCCGGCCAGGATTGCGGGGCGTAAGGCGAAGAAGGGGATGGCGTGCTGACCTTGACATAACGCTCCCGGAACACCTGCAAACCATCAATCACGTCCCCCGCCGCATTGCGCAACGCCGAAACCTTGGCCTGGACATTCGCCGCGCCGCCGTCACCCGCCGTAATGACGAACTGGAAACCTTCATACTCATTGCGGGCGGCAAACAACTCCACCCTTTTACCACCCGTCACTGCCTCAAAACGGGAAAACCGCTCCAGCACCCCAATCGACCGGACTTGCAAACCGGCTACTGGCGGCGGCTTTGGGGAACAACCGTCCAAACCCAGCAGCACCAAGCAGCAACATATCCAACGCATCAAAGGGCGAGCCATTGTTCCGCCACCTTTTCAATATCCAGGTATTCGACCGAAGCCGCCGCATTTTGCTGAAGGCGCGCATGCAGCGCCACATCCAAGCACAAACGATCCAGTGCCGCCGACATGGCCTCCCGGTCATCAGAAGGCGTCAGCAGTCCATTGCTATCATGCTGGATGATTTCCCTCGGCCCAGTCTCGCAATCCGTGGAGATTACCGGACGCCCCAGCCCCAGCGCCTCAATCAGGATTACGGGAAAACCTTCATGCAAACTGGACATCGCCAAACAATGGGCATTGGCAATGTACGGGTAAGGGTTGCGCATAAAGCCAGGCAGGATGACCTGTTTTTCCAGACCCTGCGCCTTGACTTGCTGCTCCAAGACAGGACGCCCACCACCTTCACCAAGGATCAGCAACTTGAAATCCTCCCGAATCCCGGCGGCGGCATAAGCGTCAATCAACATGGAAAAATTCTTTTCGGGACTGAGCCGTCCAGCCGCCACAATATATTGGCCGTCAATATGCACAGCAGGGCGTTCTTTAGCCAATTCACGGATGCGGTTCAGGTTGACAGGATTGTATAGGCAAGTGATGTTTTGCAGGCCAAGACGTTGTTGGAAAATACGCATTCCATCCTGGGAAACGGCCACCACCATTTTAGCCCTTGGATACAACCATTTGGCGAATAGCCAATCCAATTGGGAAAAGTTTCGATCAGGATTGCAATGGTTGGCGGCAATCGTCCGACGGCTCGCGAGGATGGACGGAAAGTTCGCATGCTCCATCACGCTGATAATGACATCGAAACGCTTTGCCTGGAAAATCCGTTTGAGCTGGCCTGAACGCTCCAGAAAGTTCAATGTTTTGGCGACAAAGCCACTCTTGGACGGGCAACGGAGATCAATCAATTCACCTGCATATGGATAATACATGCGGCTCCCATCAAACAGGATCAGCGTGACATCATGTTGTTTCGCAAATTGGAACGAAAGGTCGGAGACAACTTTCTCCGCGCCGCCCATTCCCAGCGAATACACTATCAAAGCAATTTTCTTACGCATTGTCGTTGCTAATCATATGTGGAACCAAAGCCAAGCCAGAGGAATGGCCACCACCACCAAGATTTGGCGATGACCCGCATAGTTAAAAAAACTGCTTAACTTGACCACCCAACGATCCAGCATTCCCAGTCGGCGATGAATATGCACTGCATCCGACACAGAAATCTTTTCTCCAAGCCCCAACGTGTGCACACCATTCATGTCATTGGCACCATCGGGCACATAGCGGCTGACGGTTTCTTCGCGATACGTGCTTGTGTCCAGTTGCCGGATCAGATTGATGTTAAGGCCGCGTCCGTAAACCCCGGCGCAATTCTGCGAAGGCCGGTATAATCTGCCGCCCTCTTCGAAAATCCCTCCTCCTGGCCGCGCATGGGAAGCGCGTGCAACAACAGGATTCTGTGGATGCGCATGCCACTGGGTGCTCAAGGGGTTATCAGCGTAAAACAAATACAGCGCTTCGCTGGGTGAGCAACTTTGATGGTTGCGCATGCTGACAAACATCCACCAGCGTCCAGCATGTTCCAACAAAGTCGAATCATAGGCCTCAACATTCTCCATCAGATTTTTTTCAAACACCCAGCGATACGGAAACGCCTCGCATCGATAAACCTCAATGGTATGATTCTCGGCAGTTTCAGGAATCAGGTAATACTGCCCTTGATATTTAAAAATAAAGGGGTAAGACAAATGATAAGGTTTTTCCAGAATAGTGACCGGATCAGAATATGAACCGTCTGCATTCAATCGGATACAGGCCAGATGGCCAACCCCATTGGCATAAACCAACTCCTCAAAGAACACATACTGCTCACCCTCATGTTCAACCACAAAAGGATCTGCCCAAAAACGGTCACGAGAAGGAATCAGTTTGCGAAAATGCCCCAACATGCAAAGGCTGCTGGCATCCCCTGCTTCACTGGTCAGCAATATCCACTGCTCATTACGGAATAAGCTGTTATAAAGCTTTCTGATGAAATTGCTCAGATAACGCCACAACACCCGTAATGTCATCAGCAAACCGGGTGGGGATGAAGCATATTGTTGGGCAAAAGGAAACTGGCGGAGGCGTGCACTGGCATTCTGGAAAAAGAGGCTCTCCCCAACCTGAGCCAGTTCGGACAAACGCTGCGGAATAAAATCCGCCATCTTCCACAGAGTGCTCTCAATTCCCCGGTTGATGGAAACCATGTCTGTACTGGTGGTAGCGTAAAAAATCCTTTCAGGAACAGATTGGCTTGGCAAAGAACGCTCCACCCCCGAAATGATCTCGTCCTCCCGATTGGCATACTCGCGTATCCCTACATAGCAGTCCATCATCGCAGCCGGATAACCATGGAAATAACGCCATACCCCGTACCGGACACTTGCTATCACAGCCGATAATGGCTCCTGCCCAGTCAAGTCAATAGCGACATCCAACGTCTGTTCTTTGAGTAATTTCTGATACCGCCGACTATTTGCGGCACAAAAAAACACATCGCCTAATTGGTCAAGAAAACTGACTGGCTTTTGAGCATTCACTGGCGCTTTGAATATTTTCCCATCCAGAAAATGCAGCACCCTGAAAAGAAAAAAATTGATTTTTTTTTCTATGCCTGAAGCAAGCGGTTGACGAAAAATGACAGCAACCAACACCCCACCGCCTGACGCCTGCAAACGCTCCAACATCAAAGACTGCCACGCAGAAATGTATTCGCCATCAACTATCAGGACGATCCTGAAAAGATTAGCTGACATGATACTCTCACTTGGTAATTATTAGTCATTGTTATATCGCTGCGCTGCCTTGCGCATATGCCGCAGCGCTAGAGTAAACCACCTGCAATGCAGCTTTGTTTTGTACGCCTGGAACAATAACCCCACGCATATTTGCAGCTAATTGATAAATCAACCGTTGTATCCGCCCCGTTTCAGCCTTACGGACAGCAATTGCTGCCACATCAGGCGACAAGCGCACCAGTGAAGGCTTCACCACCTGCACTAGCCTGATTGCCCGAATATCATCAGGCACGCCGTCAATTGCCAGACTTACGCCTACTGCCCTCAACAACTTGATAAGCTTCCCAAGTTGCCCCATGTGCGCAAGGCAATCCTCATACTGTAGCGCCACTACAATTCTATTGGTGATGGCAGGGGCAGCATTCAACAAGCTGATCAACAGCTTTAACTGGCTTTCATTATTCAGAATCGTCCCGCCCACTGACACAAAAACCAGATAATCGGGCTTTTCACTGCCTTGAGATGACAACTTCAGGATAATTTGCCCAAGGCTCCAATAATCCAGACGGAAGCGGCTATCAGTAGCCCCCAATTGCCTTACCAAGGATGCATAGCTGACCTTTTTATTTGGTTGTTGTTGGAACTCAGGTTCCGCTGTATAAATAGTTGGCAACTTTTCGCGCAAACGGTGCAGCTTGTGAAAAAGCATTTTTAATCCATCCAACGGCGGTGCCTGCGTGGCAGCTTTCGCAGTGCCCGGCTGTTGAGCCTGTGCTGATGCTGCGGGCGTTGGGGGTGTGCGCGATTCAGGCAGCAGATGGATGCGCTCATCTGCGCCTTCCCAAGGGTTATCCTGCTTCCACAGTGGCGCGCCTTTGCCAATATGCCGTTCCAAAGGACGCACATGCAGCTGGGAGCAACGCTTTCCTTTCAATACCGCAGGGATAAAACGGATTTCGGCACGCATCCGTTCACCATCCAGTGTCCGCAACGTCGTCAATAAACGATTGGAAGGCTGGCTACTGGTATCCGCCGCCTTGCCCATGATGCCAAAAGTTTTTCGCTCAGATGAATCAACCAGTTGGGCAACTGGCATCGAACGCACTTCCGCAATGGATTCAAACCCAAACAAGCTAATGTAGGCGTTATTCGCATATAAATGCATTCCCTGGGAAATATAAGCGATGGCCTCCCATGAATAGTCGACCAGCCAATGGCAACGCAACTCCGCCACCCCCAGCAAATGCTTGCATTGGCGGAAATCATGTTTAACACCGGAATAACGCAACAGAAAATCGATGTACTGACTGAAATATTCGGCATCATCAATCGGCAAAATGCAGGATTCGACCCCCATCAACCAAGTGGTCAACCCCTGCCACTCGTTGCGGGAAATCAATACTAACAAGGTGTCAGGCGAATAATTCTGCAAAATTTCCAGCAAATCCAATGAATCGCCCGCTTTGCTTTTGGGGTAAAACAGCAGATGTGGCTTGATTTCCTGCAGAATCGGAATCAACTGCTGTAAGGACGCCACCTGTTTCAGCGTCGGCAACACATCGGAATTGCGCAGCACCGCCTCCAGCGAGGCGGTCACCTCCGCATCCTGATCAACGACTACACAATGTATCTTCTGCTTTCTCATGCATCAGAAGATACCCATCACGCTGCCGCAAACCTACATAAACACCGATTATCGAGTGTTAAGGGATGATGAACTGCGAAGCAGAAAACTTAGCGTTTACAATGATTGCCACAACGACGTGAAGTCATCTTCATCCTCTTCCAGCGACCGATCCACCAGTGTTGTAAAACGGAAATAGGCAAAGGCCCCCAAACATTCATCCAGCAACACCAAGCGCACCCGTTCTTCACGCTCGGCGAACTCCAGCCGGATTTCATCCCCTGCCTGAAAAATATAAGCGGGCAGGATCAACGCAGGATCAGGCCTGGCACCTTCAATGCTGGGCAGCATCAAACCATCAACAGGCAGTTTCTGCGGCAATGCCCGGTTGGTCACCTGTTGCACTGATAGCACCATCACTTTGGTGGACAACAACTCAACCCCGCAACATAGCCCTTTGCCGCTGACAAACTCCATCCATTTGATCACGCCAATCATCCAGATCGAGTTATCATCCTCCAAATCTTTCAAGGCGACGATTTCACCCACCCTCGCGCCTGACGCCTCCTTGCCTTCCCAGCACAAGCCATAACCGCCAACGCTGGTGTTCATGACGCTCCAGGTCTGGATGCGGGCCCCTTCTTCTTCGGCCACTTGCTGGATGACGGTTTGTTTTGCCTCACCTTCATCCTCGTAATCTCCTGACATGAAAACATTGAACAGCGCATCATCCGCCCCCACATCCTCGCTTGCCTCCACCCGTTGGGAGTCACGGATCACCGTCAATACATCCACCATGCGGGTCACCATGCCGATCTTTTCATTTTTCGGGAAACGGTTGAAACTGCGGTTGCGCACGGCGGTCAGGTGGTAAATGACCCGTTTGGCCAGATTACGGCTTAGGCCTTCCTGCAAGATCATGGCGGGCACACCCTTGGCCTCCAGGTCACGGATATGCTCATCCATGCGCGCCACCAACGCCTTCAGGGCCAAGACCCTCACCGTCGGCGAATGCGGCAGGTCGCTGGCGAGCATCATGAGCGCAGGCTCGTCACTATTGAGGATGATCGCATGGACGTAATCCCCGATCTGTTGACCACCGGAATCCGGCCCAATCCCAACCAAATAGGAGTTTTGCACAAAATACTGCGTTAACCGGGCGACCTCCCCCTGGCGCAAACTGTAAGGCTTGACAAGCGCTAGCAGGTTCATCTGCACATAACGCGCCTCAATGGAAGGCGCACCAGGCGCGCAGTCGCGGATTTTCAGCTGGTCAAGGCCATTTTCCGTCGCCAGCAAATACAGATGGTGGATGTCATGCCATAGGGTTTCTCGGGTGCGCACGTACACCGAGTAAGTCAGCAGCAACACCCGCCCCATAAAATCCATCGCCCGGTAAATTCCCAACTGCAAGGCTTTCTTGTTGCCCTCCTTTTTGGTCAGCATGTCCAACGCCGCCAGCTGATAGGAACCGGCGAACTCCAGCATCAATGACTGGGTCAGCTCGAAAATCTTCTGGCTTTTCTGAGTGAGCGGGAAAGAGCGCGCTTCCAGATGGCGTTGTAACGCCTCCAAAGCAATTTCCACTGCCGGACGCAACATCTCACTGATATTCAGGCGGGTCATGGCGGGCAACGCACGGCGGTTCAAGTCCACCAAACCGTGAAAGATGCGCCGAGTGGTTTCACCCGGATCCGCCAACGGCAAAGCGGCTACCCAGGCGCGCGCCTTGCCCTCGGACAGGGGAATGAATCGGTGATTGGAAATCTGAGCTTCTGCTGTCGCCATGTTTGCCTATCCATTATTATTTTTTCTATATCACCGCAGTGTAGCAGCATCCAGAACCTTTGCGGAAATTGATGCGACGACCGCGCCGTCCACACTCAGGCCTTCAACAAGGACAACGGCAACACATTCAGCAACGCCCGCAAATTCCAATACCCGGCCACGCCGACCAGCGCACTGCCCACGACCCCGCCCATCAACAACGGCCACAGATTCAAATGCATATCGAGATCGAACAAGTAGTAACCGAACAGGTTGCCAGCAGTCAGCGCCAGCAAGCCTGCCAGCAAACCCGCCAATGCGCCCAGCAGCAGGAACTCCCCCCAGATGCGCCGCCGCAGCTCCGCCCGCCCCGCGCCCAGTGACTTGAGGATGGCGATTTCACGCCGCCGTTCAGCCTTTTGTGATTGCAGCGCGGCGATCAGCACCACCACCCCGGCGATCAGGGTAAACACGAAAATACCCTCCACCGCCGCGCTGACCTGTTCAATCAGTGAACTCATCTGCGCCATAATGTCGCCAATGTCGATGACTGTCACACTAGGGAATTGGTGGATCAAATCCGTCACCAAGGCTTTCTTCTCACCCAGATGGATGCTGGTGATAAAGGTTTTCGGCAACTGCTCCAACCTGCCCGGCGCGGCGATCACGAAAAAATTCGGCTGCATGCTGTCCCAGCGCACTTCGCGCACGCTGGTGACCGTGTCGGTCAGGCGCTGCCCAGCGATGTCGAACGTTAGCGTATCGCCCATGCCGAAATGCAGGGTTTCGCCAATGCCTTTTTCAATCGAGAAACCTTGGGCATTCCCATCAAACCACTTGCCCTGCAACAAAACGTTACTGCCTGGAAATTCAGCGAATGATGACAAGTTGAACTCCCGCTCCAACAAACGCTGGGCGCGCTGTTCCGGGTAATCATCCGGCTGCGCCGGTTTGCCGTTGATTTCCACCAACCGCCCGCGAATCATTGGATACAGCTCGGTTTTGACGCCGTGTGCGGCAAAAAACGCCTGTAACGGCCCAACCTCGGCAGGCTGGATATTGATGAGGAAATTGTCGGGCGCATCCGGCGGCAAGGTTTCCTGCCAACGGTCCAGCAAGTCAGTGCGCACCGTGGTCAGCAGCAGCAATGTAAATAGCCCGGTAGCGAACACCACCACCAACAGCACGGCGCGACGCGAACGCCCCAACGACGGCATCCAGCGGCTCTGCAACCTGCGTCCCACCGTCTGCGTCAGGCGCAAGGCCGCCACCGCCAATGACCAGAACACGGCCACCCCGACCAATAAACCGGCGAACAGCATTCCGGCCAGTTTCAGATCCTGCGATTGCAACCACAACAGGCCAAACACCGCCAGCAGCAGGCTTGCCACCACCACCCATACCGACTGGCGCGGACGCTGCAATGCGCCCTGCAGAATTTGCATCGGCGAGGCATTCACCAGCTGCAACAACTGCGGCAAGGCGAACCCCAGCAACAGGATGACAGCGGTCAACAAGCCGGTCAGTGCAGGCAATGGGCCGGGCGCGGGCAAGTCCTTACCCACAAAGCGACTAAGCCATTCCGCCAAACCGAATTGCAGCACCAGCCCCAGCGTCACGCCAATCACCGCCGCCAGCACGGCGGTCAACAGCAACGAAAACGCATGATCCAACAACACCTGCCGCCGCGACATGCCCATCGCTTTCAGCACCGCCACCGCTGCCAGTTCGCGCCGCATCAGGCTGGTGGAAGTCAGCGCCACCGCCGCGCCCGCCAGCACCACGCTCAACAGCGTCGCCAACCCGAGAAAACGCCCGGAACGCTGCAAGGTCTGGTCAACCGACGACAGGTCTTCCGCCAGCGTGCGGATACGTTCGGTCGGTTTCAGCTGCGGCTTGAGTTTCTGCTGCAACTGCCTGACTGCCTTGTCCGTCCCGGCGAACAACTGGTTGAAACTGGCGCGGCTGGCTGGCGACAGCAAGCCAGTGGCAGGCAGGTCGTCCAGGTTCATCAGCACCTGCGGAGCCAACTGAAACAAATTGACGCCGCGATCAGGCTCCTGGGTCAGCACCCGCGTCAATGTGAAAACACTGCGCCCCAACGTCACTTGCGCACCCGGCTTGACGCCAAGATCCGCGAACAGGCGGGACTCCGCCCAGATTTCGCCACGGGCGGGAAGCTGGCCTGCGGCAAGCTGCTCAGGCGCGTCCGGCGCTGCGGCGGTTTTCAGTTCGCCACGCAGCGGATAACCGCTGGAAACCGCCTTGAGCTGGCTCAATTGCAATTTGTCGCCACTGGAAACCATGCTGGGGAAACTGATGGTTTCCGCCGTCTCCAGCCCCAAGTCTTTGCCATATTGCAGCCAGGCGTTGTCCAATGGGCGGGAAGACGCCAGCACCAGATCGCCGCCCAGCAACTGACGGGCCTGCGCCTGCATGGCATTTTCCACCCGGCTGCTAAAGAAACCGACAGCGGTGACCACTGTGACGGAAACGATCAGGGCAAGCAGCAACAGCCGCAATTCAGGCATGCGCCAGCGTTGCCGCCAGCGCCGGAACAGGAGCTTCATACCAGCACCCCCTCCTCCAGCCGGTAATGCTGGCGGCACTGCGCTGCCAGCGTTTCGTCATGCGTGATCAGCACCAGGGTGGTGTGGAGTTTTTCCTGCAAATCGAACAGCAAGTCGCTGATTTCGTGGCCAGTGGCGCGGTCAAGGTTGCCGGTCGGCTCATCCGCGAACAGGACTTGTGGCCGGGTGACGAAGGCGCGCGCCAACGCCACCCGCTGTTGTTCGCCGCCAGAAAGCTGGTTGGGAAAATGCCCCATACGTTCGGCCAGCCCGACCTGCCGCAGGGCCTCGCGGGCACTTTGCTCCTTCCCCTCTTGCGGGGGAAGGCCGGGATGGGGGGTGAAATCCAGCTCCAGTGGCAGCATGACGTTTTCCAGCGCCGTCAGGTTTTCCAGCAGATGGAAAGACTGGAACACGAAACCGACCTTGCCCAACCGCAGCGCCGCACGCTGGTCTTCATCCAGACCCGCCAGCGGCTGCCCGAACAGTTGCGCCGCACCGCTGGTGGGCAGATCCAGCCCCGCCAGCAACCCCAGCAGCGTACTCTTGCCGGAGCCGGATGCGCCAGTGATGGCGACCGATTCCCCCGCCTCAATGCGCAAGCTGACGCCACGAAGAATTTGCAATTCACGCCCGGCTTGCGGGATAGTCTTCACCAGATTATCGGTCTGAATGATCGTGTTGTTCATTGTGTAAGGAATCCATTAATGTTGCGCACACTGTACCTGATCTTTTGCCTGCTGGGGTTTTTACCAGTGATGAATATGGTTGTTATGGCGGGGGAAGCCGCACCCACGACTGAAAGTTCCCCCACCATCCTGGTGTGGGGGGATAGCCTGAGCGCGGCGTATGGCATCCCGGTGGAAAAGGGCTGGGTGAACCTTTTACAGGAAAAACTGGGGGACAAATACACGGTTGTGAACGGCAGCATCAGCGGCGAAACCACCGCAGGCGGCCTGACGCGGCTACCGGATGCGCTCAAGGCGCACAAACCGGCTTACGTATTGCTGGAACTGGGTGCCAACGACGGTTTGCGCGGCATTGCCCTGGATGAAATGCGCGCCAACCTCGAACAAATGGTCAAACTGGCGCAGGCCGCCGATGCGAAGGTGGTGCTGATAGGGATCAAACTGCCACCGAATTACGGGCCTGCATTCAATGACAAGTTCGACGCGGCGTATGTGGAACTGGCGCAGCAATATGCGCTGCCACTGGTTCCCTTCCTGCTGGATGGCGTGGCGGACAACTGGGATCTGATGCAGGCGGATGGCTTGCATCCAACCGCCGAGGCAGAACCCAAGGTGCTGGAAAATGTGTGGAAAGTGCTGGAAGGCGAACTGCCAACACTTCAACACGGCGGTTAGGCTTTCCGCCACACCAGCAGGCGGTTGTTCACCGGCATCTCGAAATCTTGCAGCAGCCCCATCCCCGCTGCTGACGCCAGCCGTTTCAGGTCGTCCGCATCCCGGATGCCGCTCCTGGGGTTGCGCATCTTAAGCCACTGGTCGAAGCGCTCATTACTCTCGCTGGTGTAATACCCGCCGTAATTGAACGGCCCATACAGCGCAAACAGCCCACCAGCTGGCAGCAGTTTCCCAACCCTGGCGAACAGCGCCTCCACCTCCAGCCAACCCATGATGTGCGCGGTATTGGCTGAGAACACCGCATCCACCTCCATGTCCGGCCACGGGTCGCGCATGACATGCAGTTGCAGCGGCGGACGGGTGTTCGGCAAGCCCGCTTCCTCCAACCAAAGGCGGATGCCGGGATGGTTTTCCTCCACATCGCTGGTATGCCACACCAGATGCGGCAGGTTGGCGGCAAAATGGATGGCGTGCTGGCCGGTGCCGCTGCCGATTTCCAGCACGTCATGGCAGTCACGGAACAACGGCCCGATCACCGCCAGGATCGGCTCCTTGTTCTGTTCACAGGATTCGGCAAAGGGTTTTGTCATCATAGGGGCGTCCTTCCACTGGAATTCACACTATCATTGCAGCACCCACAATAACGGAAATCCCCGGAGTTTATCCACAACATGAAAAAATGCTCATCTTACATGCTGGCCCTGCTCGCGTTCAGCCTGAGCGCCTGCCTCAACCATTCCAGCCTCAAACCGGACGGCAAGCTCCAGGCGCAACTCCCGCCCGGCACCAAAATGACCGATGAAGGCCACCTGCTCGCCAATGGGCGTGTGGTCAACATCAGCGACGGCGACACCCTGACCGTGCTGGGCGCTGACAACCAACGCTACAAAATCCGCCTGCAAGGCATCGACGCACCGGAAAAAAGCCAGCCTTACGGCCAGAAATGCAAGGAAGCGCTGATGATGGCGACCACCAACCTGCCGGTGGCAGTGGAAGCCTACAAGCTCGACAAATACGGGCGTGTCGTTGCCAAAATCATTGCCAATGGCAAGGACGTGGCGCTGGAACAGCTCAACAACGGTTGCGCCTGGCATTACACCGCCTACGCCAAGGAGCAAAGCGCCGCCGACCAGCAAACCTACGCCGCCGCCGAACAACAGGCACGCAAGGCCCGCAAGGGATTATGGCGGGAAAAACAGCCGGTAGCGCCATGGGATTACCGCCGCCAGCAACGATAAACGGTCATTTTCATTCGACAAACTGACAGCATTCGCCCTATGCTTGCCGTAACACATAGCAAACTTGGGTAGCCTGAACCATGGAAGAACTCCCCGCCCTGCCCCCGCTTCCGCGCATTCTGGCTGGCCCCATCCTAAGACATGTCACCACCGGCAGCGCCACGGTATGGCTGGCCAGCAGTTGCGAACTGAAGCTGGAGTTGCGCGTCCTCAACACGGGTGGCGAGCTGATCAGCCAGCCTGCACCGCCTGATTCGGTACACCGCACCCAGCCTATTTCCGGCCAATCCAGCTGGCGGCTGGGCGACCAGCTTTGGGTGACATTGCTGGAAGCCTGCCCAGCCTCAAGCGAGCCGGAAAACCCAACGGCCTTCCCTGCCGACACCCTGTTGGAATACGACCTGTTTGACCTTGACGCCAAGGCTGCGCTGGATCTGGATGACGTTTGCCTCAGCGGGGAAAGTCGCCCCGGTTTCTTCATTCCCAGCCAACTGGGCGTGATCGCCTACGGCTCTTGCCGCAAGGCGCATGGCCTGTCGTTCAATGATGATGGGCAAGTGCAACATAAAGATTCACTGGCCTTGCTGACCGAACAGTTGGAAGACACCCGCCGCAACCTGGGCAAACGCCCCGCCATGCTGTTCCTGATCGGCGACCAGATTTACGCCGACGACGTGCTGCCGGAACTGATGGCCTACCTGCAAGCGCTGGCGCTGCAATTGATGGGCAAAAGCATCCTGTTGCCTGAGGGCAGCAATGTCTGCCTGATCACCGATCAAGACCGCAACCTGGTCAAGGTCAATTGCGGCCTGACCTCCACCTCCGGGCATGCGCATGTGCTCAGTTTCGGCGAATACGCCGCGCTGTACTTGGTGACTTTCGGCAACCGGGTTGGCTTCCAATTCAACGCTGACGGCATGGAAAAAGCCGAGGCGCTGACCGGGCTGGAGCATTTCGACCCGAACCGGGTGGAGGAACTGGAGCGGCACAGCCTGCAAAGTTTCCTCCACAGCCAACCGCAAATCCGCAAGGCGTTCGCCAACATCATCACGTACCTGAACTTCGACGACCATGACATCACCGATGACTGGAATTTGTGCCGCAGTTGGTACGACACGGTCGGCTCCAGCCCGGACGGCAAACGGGTCATCTCCAATGGGCTGGCGGCCTACTGGGCGTTTCAGGCATGGGGCAACAGCCCACCCCGCTATCACGACAGCTTTGTCCAGGTCATCAAGGGGCATCTGGACAACCCGGACGATGCGCAGAAAGCCGCCGAATACGACTTCCATTTGTGGAAATTCCGCCGCTGGAGCTTCATGCTGCCGACCAACCCACCCATTTTCGTGCTGGATTCCCGTACCCAGCGCGATTTCGGCAGCAACAACGAGCCGCCGCAATTGATGGACCGTTACGCACTGGACGAAATGCGCGGCGAATGGCTCGATATTGCCCGCAGTGGACAACGGCCAATTTTCCTGACCGGCACGCCGGTGTTCGGCTTTTCCTCGATAGAATGGCTACAGGATTTCCTCTACCGCATCGGCGTGCTGCTGGGCGGGCTGACCGGCCTGTTCAGCGCCAGCAGCTTGGATGTGGAAAGCTGGGTCGCCAACCGGCGCGGCTTCGCCTTTTTCCTCGATACGCTGCTGTTGCGGATGAACCTGACGAAAGCCACCATCCTGTCCGGCGATGTGCATTACTCCTTCGCCAACCGGGCGACCTACACCAACCACAGCAACCCGTTGGAGCCGAAAACGCTGCAATGCCTGCAACTGACCAGCAGCGCCATGCGCAATACGCCGCCAACCGGACGCCTGCTGGAAACCTTCCTCGCCAACTGGACCAGCAAGACGCGGCGCGGCCCGTGCAGCCCGGAAACCCTGCCGTGGTGGGAACGGGTGTTCGTCTGGCGGCTGTTCCGCTACAACACCTGGACGGCGAAAGTGCACGGCATACCGGGGCGCGCCTCCAGACGCAGCAAACCGGGCCGATGGTGGAGGCCATTCCTGCTGTGGCGCATGATTGGCGTTGAAAACCGCCGCCCCATCCTGCGCACTGAACTGAGCCGCATCACCAGCCGCCCGAACCTGGCGTTGGTGCACCTGCGGGATGGCGAGGTCGTGCGGCAGGTGCTGCTGTCGGGCGACAAACGGGAAAACAACCTGATTTACCACATCCCACCCGATGTATGACCCGAAAAAGGAAACCCGACAGATGACAGCGACTTCCGCAGGCAATGTTCCTGTCCTGAATATCATCGGCGGCGGCAAGGTCGGCAAAACGCTGGGCTATCTGTGGCGGGCGGCGGGCGTTTTCCGGCTGGGTGGCGTGCTCAACCGTTCGCAGGCAAGTTCGGCGGAAGCGGTGGCGTTCCTGCAAGGCGGGCAGGCTGTCGCCAACATGGCGGAACTGCCCCCGGCTGATGTTTTCCTGCTGGGCTGCGCCGACAACCATCTGGCCGATTGCTGTGCGGAACTGGCAGCAAACGGCGTGTTGCGGGCGGGCAATAGCGTGTTCCATTGCAGCGGCGCATTGAGCTCCGACCTGCTGGAGCCCGCCAGTGAAGTTGGCGCGCACACTGCCAGCGCACACCCGGTGAAAAGCTTTGCCGACCCGTTGCGCGCCGTGCAGGATTTCGCCGGAACCTTCTGCGGCATGGAAGGCGACGACGCCGCGCTGGCCGTATTGCAACCCGCTTTTGCCGCCATTGGCGCACGCTGCTTTGCGCTCGATGCCGGACACAAGACGCTCTACCACACCGCCAGCGTGATCGCCTGCAATTACCTGGTCGCGCTGCAAGAAATCAGCCTGCAAACCTTCGGGCAAGCAGGTGTTGAACGTGAACTGGCGATGCGGATTCTGGAGCCGATTGTGCTGGGGACAGTGGGCAATATTTTCCGGCTGGGGACGGCGCAGGCGCTGACCGGGCCGATTGCGCGCGGGGATCATACGGTAGTGGCGCGGCAGGTTGAGGCGCTGGCGGCATGGCGTGGGGATTATGCGGATTTGTACCGGTTGCTGGGGCAGGCGGCGGTGGAGCTTTCACAGCAGCAAGGCCATGCACCAGCGGCAGACCTGCACACCATCGAACAACTGTTGGGTTTACACCGCTTGGCCAAGCAACAGCATTGAAGGCATTACCCCACTGGCGTTTTCGCCTTTTCGCCCGCCACTTCCCGCACCAGCTTGGGGACGAGGAAACCGGGCAGACGCTTCCGCGCCTCATCCAGGAGTTTCACCGCCTCCACTTCCGGCACCTCGAAATGCGCCGCCCCGGCAACGCGATCCAACAAGTGCAGGTAATACGGCAGCACCCGCTGCGCAAACAGGCTTTCGTTCAAGTCCACCTGCGCTTGCACGCTGTCATTCACGCCACGCAGCAACACCGCCTGATTCAGCAACGTCACCCCGGCTTCATGCAACGCCGCCAACGCCGCCCGCACATCCCCTGCCGCCAGTTCCTGCGCATGGTTGGCGTGGATCACCATCACCTTCTGCTGTGGGACTTGCTCCAATACGCGCAGGAAACCGGCATCAATCCGCGACGGCAGCACCACCGGCAAACGCGAATGGAAACGTACCCGTTGCACATGCGGGATGTCCCGCAACTGCCGGAACAAGGCTTCCAGCCGTTCATCCGACAGGGTCAGTGGGTCGCCACCGCTCAGGATCACTTCCCGCACATCCGCATTGGCGCGGATGTAGGCCAGCGCCCCTTCCCATTCCCCCCTGGCCGGATTGGAACCGCTGTAAGGAAAATGCCGCCGGAAACAATACCGGCAATGCACCGCACACGCCCCCGTCGTCACCAGCAGCACCCGCCCGTGATACTTGTGCAGCACGCCATCCGCCACCACGGCGTCCTGGTCGCCCACCGGGTCGGCGTTGAAACCTTCCACCACCCGCAATTCATCATCCAGCGGCAACACTTGGCGCAACAACGGATCGTTCCAGTCGCCCTTGCGCATCCGCGCCATATAGCTGTGCGGCGCCAGCAGGCGGAATTGCCGCGCCGCCGCCAGGCTGACGCCCGCCATCTCCAAATCCAGCCATTCAGCCAGCGCCTGCGGGTCGCGCACTGCTCCAGCCAGTTCACGCTGCCACAAAGCGACTTTCCCAGGCAAAGCAATTTCTACCTGATTTTTTACCTGAATTCCGGTTATCATATCGGGCTATTTTGATCAGACGATTTTTTGGAGATGGACAATGGCCACCTACGGCGCAAATGATTTAAGAGTCGGTGTGAAGATTATCATAGACGGCGACCCTTATGTCGTTGTTGAAAGTGACTTCGTAAAACCGGGGAAAGGGCAAGCGTTCACCCGCTGCCGGGTACGCAACCTCAAAAGTGGCCGTACCGTTGAAAAAACCTGGAAATCCAACGAATCCGCCGAAGGCGCTGACGTTGAAGACCGCGACCTGGAATACCTCTACACCGACGGCGAATTCTGGCACTTCATGGACAATGGCAACTTCGAGCAATTGTCCGCTGGCGAAGCCGCCATGGCTGATGCCGTCAAGTGGCTGAAGGGCAATGAGAAATGCATCGTCACCCTGTGGAACGGCGTGCCTTTGGTCGTCACCCCGCCCAATTTCGTTGAACTGAAAATCACCCAGACCGACCCTGGCGTGCGCGGCGACACCGCCACCGGCGGCACCAAACCGGCCACACTGGAAACCGGTGCGGTGGTCAAGGTCCCGCTCTATATGGAAGAAGGCGAAATCCTCAAGATTGACACCCGCACTGGCGAATACGTGTCCCGCGTCAAGGCGTGAACCTGACCGCACTCAAGGAACGCGCATCCCTGTACCAACAGGTGCGCGTTTTTTTTTCACAGCGCAAGGTGCTGGAAATTGAAACCCCGGCGCTTTCGCAGGCTGGCAACACTGACCCGTTCATCGACAGTTTCAGCGTGAACACCCCACAGGGGCTGCGCTGGCTGCACACTTCGCCTGAATACCCGATGAAACGCTTGCTGGCAGCCGGTTCCGGCGACATTTACCAGGTGTGCAAGGTCTGGCGGCGCGATGAGCGCGGCTCCCGCCACAATCCCGAATTCACCCTGCTGGAATGGTATCGGGTCGGCTTCACTTACCAACAACTGATGCAGGAAGTCGCCGAGTTGCTGCATACCCTGATCCCCCATCTGCAAAAACCGCCGCGCTTTTACACCTACCGCGACCTGTTCCTTGAAACACTGGATATTGACCCCCATATTGCTGGAGAGGCGGAACTGTCCGTCTGCGCCCATGCGCAAGGCATCCATATCGACAGCAAGATGGATGCGCAAGGCTGGCGCGACCTGCTGCTGACCCACTGTGTGGAGCCGCAGTTTCCAACCGACCGGCTGACTTTCGTCCACCATTACCCGGCAAGCCAAAGCGCGCTGGCGCAACTGGAGCAAAGCCAAGGGCAATGGGTGGCGCAACGTTTCGAGGCCTACCTCGGCGGGCTGGAGCTTGGCAACGGTTACCAGGAACAGACCAGCGCCGCGCAAAACCGCCGCATACTGGAGCAGGACGCCGCCACCCGTGCTGATGGCGTCCCCATCGACGAACGTTTTCTTGCGGCGCTGGAAACCGGCCTGCCAGAATGCGCCGGTGTCGCCGTCGGCATTGACCGGGTGTTGATGTGCAGGATGCAGGTGGATGACATCAAACAGGTTATCCCTTTTCCGTGGGAGGTGGCATAATAGCCGCCGAAAATAATATTCAAGGAGTTTGAACGTGGACTTTCTGATTTCCAACGCTTATGCAGACGGCCCAGCCGCAGCGCCCGCAGGTGGCGGCCTGGAAATGATCCTGATGATGGCTGTTTTTTTCGCCATCATGTATTTCATGATCATCCGCCCGCAGCAAAAACGCGCCAAGGAACACAAACAAATGCTGGAAGCCCTCAGCAAGGGCGACGAAGTGGTGACTGGCGGTGGCGTGCTGGGAAAAATAGCTGGCATCAGCGAAAACTTTATTGAATTGAGCATTGCTGACAACGTCACCATCAAGGTGCAAAAACAGGCGATTTCCTCCGTCATGCCCAAAGGCACGATGAAAAGCGCATAATCGCTTCCTTCCAACCACCTCATGCCGGGGCGCATGGGGTGGTTTTGCTTTAACGGAATCCTATAACAATGAACCGCTATCCACTCTGGAAGTACCTCATGATCGGCGTGATCCTGCTGGTCGGGATCATTTACGCCATACCCAATTTCTTCCCCTCCGACCCATCCGTGCAATTGAGTCCCAAAGTTGAGCAGGCTATCCAGCCAGCCGACATGCAGCGTTTTGAAGAGGCGCTGAAGGCCAAAGGGCTGACGTTCCGCGGCAGCGAAAACAGTGGCCAACTGGCGCTGTTCCGCTTTGATGACACCGATGTGCAGTTGAAAGCCTCCGAGGCCCTCAAGGAAGCGGTCGGCGAGCAGTATGTGGTGGCACTGAACCTCGCCCCATCCACCCCTTCATGGCTACGGGCGCTGAACGCCAACCCGATGTTCCTCGGCCTCGACCTGCGCGGCGGGGTGCATTTCCTGATGGAAGTGGACATGAAGGCGGCGGTCGACAAGGCAATTGACCGCTATGAAGACGAGTTCCGGGATTTTCTGCGCGAAAAAGACATTCGCTATACAGGCATTTCCCGTGAAGGCGATATGTTGGTGGCCAAATTCAGCGACCCTGCAACCCGGGACGCCGCCCTGGCAGTCCTCAATCCGGAATACCGCGACACCCTGCAATTTACTGCCCCGGATGGTGGCAGCGACCTACAGGCCAGCATTTCCCAGGTTGCCATGGCCAATATCCAGAAATTCGCCCTGCAACAGAACATCACCACCCTGCGCAAGCGCGTCAACGAACTGGGCGTGGCGGAACCCGTCATCCAGCAGCAAGGCGCCAACCGCATCGTGGTGCAATTGCCCGGGGTGCAGGACACTGCCCGCGCCAAAGAAATCCTCGGTGCCACCGCCACCCTCGAATTCCGCTTGGTGGACGAGGAAAACAACTCGGCGGATGCGGCGCAGAGTGGCCATATCCCGATTGGCGACCAGCTTTACAAGGAACGCAACGGCAGCCCGATCCTGCTCAAGCGCAAAGTCATGCTGACTGGTGACTATATCACCGACGCTTCCTCCGGCTTTGACCAGAACAACCGCCCCGCCGTGCACATCACGCTGGACAGCAAAGGTGCCAGCCGTTTCGCCAAAGTCACGGGTGAAAACGTGCAGAAACTGATGGCGGTGGTGTTCATCGAAACCAAGATTGAAACCAAGGAAGTCAACGGCCAGCCACAAAAAACCAGCACCACCAAGGAAGAAGTCATCAATGTGGCGCGCATCCAGGAGCAACTGAGCAAACGCTTCCAGATCACCGGGCTGGACTCCCCCAAGGAATCACGCGACCTCGCCCTGCTGTTGCGCGCTGGCGCATTGGCTGCCCCGCTGTACATCGTGGAAGAACGCACGGTTGGCCCCAGCATGGGGGCGGAAAATATCGCCAAAGGCTTCAATTCCAATATTTGGGGCTTTATCGCCGTCGTTATTTTCATGATCGTTTATTACCGCATGTTCGGTATTACCGCCAGTTTGGCGCTGGGCATCAATGGCTTCCTGCTGTTCGCGTTGTTGTCCATGCTACAGGCAACCCTGACGCTGCCCGGCTTGGCGGGCATCGCCCTGACCCTGGGGATGGCGATAGACGCCAACGTGTTGATCAATGAGCGCATCCGTGAGGAATTGCGGGCGGGCAAACCACCGCAGGTGGCCATCAACGAAGGCTATGAACATGCCTGGGGCACCATTCTCGACTCCAACCTGACCACCCTGATTGCGGGTGTTGCCCTGTTCATGCTGGGTTCTGGGCCGATCAAAGGCTTTGCCGTCGTGTTGTGCCTAGGCATCTTGACCTCCATGTTCAGCGCCGTCACGGTTTCACGCGCCTTGGTGAACCTACTTTACGGTTCCAAACCGCGTCTACAGAAAATTTCCATTTAAGGGGGAGCCATCATCATGTTGGAACTATTTCCGTTCAAAACAGCCATCCCCTTCATGCGGTATGGCAAGGTGACCACGGCCATTTCACTCATCACCTTCCTGTTGTCCGTGTTTGCACTGGCCTTCTACGGCCTGAACCTCGGGGTAGACTTCACCGGCGGCACGGTCATGGAAGTGCGTTACGCACAGGCCGCGCCATTGGAAAACATCCGCCAGTCGCTCAAGGGGGAAGGCTTTTCCGAAGTCGCCGTCCAAAACTTCGGGACATCGCAGGATGTGCTGATCCGTTTGCCGGTGAAAGAGGGCCTGAGCGGCGCGCAAGTCAGCGAGCAGGTCATGAAAACCCTGCAAACCCAGGCACCGGACGTCAAACTGAGCCGGGTTGAGTTCGTCGGCCCGCAGGTCGGCCAGGAACTGTATGAAAACGGCGGGCTGGCGTTGCTGCTGGTGGCCGCAGGCATCATCATCTATCTGGCGTTCCGTTTCGAGTGGCGCTTCGCCGTTTCCGCCGCCATCGCCAACCTGCATGACGTGGTGATCATCCTTGGCCTGTTCGCATTTTTCCAATGGCAGTTCGACCTGACGGTGCTGGCGGGCGTGCTGGCGATCCTCGGTTACTCGGTGAACGAATCGGTGGTCGTGTTCGACCGGATTCGGGAAAACATCCGCACCATGCGCGACGCCAGCATCCCGGACATGATCGACAGCGCGATCACCACCACCATGTCCCGCACCATCATCACCCACCTTTCCACCCAGATCATGGTGTTGTCGATGCTGTGGTTCGGGGGCGAAGCGCTGCACAATTTCGCGCTGGCGCTGACCATCGGCATCATGTTCGGCATCTACTCCTCCGTGCTGGTCGCATCGCCGTTGTTGCTGCTGTTCGGCCTCAAGCGCGAACACATGATCCAGAAGGAGCAGAAAATCGAAGGCATGAACGCCGACGGTTCTGTTGTCTGAAATTAAGCCTGTATCAATGGTGTTATTTGTCCCTGCAGCACGTCTGCGGGGACAATGCCCCGCATGAAACAGGCATTCCAACACTTCCTCAAACTCGAATCCGCCAGCGGCATTTTGCTGGTGATCGCCACGCTGCTGGCGATGATAGCCGCCAACTCCCCGGCGCAACTTCTCTACGACGCCCTGCTTTCCACCCCGGTTGAAGTCCGCATCGGTGCCTTGGAAATCGCCAAGCCCCTGCTGCTATGGGTCAACGATGGCCTGATGGCGCTGTTTTTTCTGCTGGTCGGGCTGGAAATCAAACGCGAAATCCTTCACGGTGAACTGGCTGACCCGGCCAAAGCCGCCCTGCCCGTCATGGCGGCCATTGGCGGCATGATTGCGCCTGCGCTGCTGTACGCCGCTTTCAATTGGGAGGATCCGGCCAACCTGCGTGGCTGGGCCATTCCGGCAGCGACGGATATCGCCTTTGCGCTGGGCGTGTTGTCGCTGCTGGGCAAGCGGGCACCGCCTGCGCTGAAGCTGTTCCTGCTGACGCTGGCGATCGTCGACGATCTTGGTGCCATTGTGGTGATTGCGCTGTTTTATACGGTGGAGCTGTCAGTCCTCTCCTTACTGGTGGCCATGGCAGCCCTGCTGACGCTGTATGCCTTCAACCGGCGCGGCGTGTTGTCCCTGTCCCCCTACCTGCTGGTCGGGCTGGTGATGTGGGTGGCGGTGTTGAAATCCGGCGTCCACGCCACGCTGGCCGGGGTGCTGTTGGCGTTTTTCATTCCCCTGCGCGCGGCTCCAGGAGAACCGCACACGGTCGCCGAGGGCTTGGAGCATGACCTGCACGGTTCGGTTTCATTCGTGATCCTGCCGCTGTTCGCCTTCATGAACACGGGCGTATCCCTCGCTGGCTTGTCACTGGACGCCCTATTGCATCCGGTTCCGCTGGGCATCATGACTGGGCTGTTCATCGGCAAACAACTGGGTGTCATGCTGTTTTGTTGGCTGGCAGTCCAACTGCGGCTGGCGAAAATGCCGCAGGGCGTGGATTGGTGGGAACTGTATGGCGTCGCGGTGCTGGCAGGCATCGGCTTCACCATGAGCCTGTTCATCAGCTCGCTGGCATTCGAACAAAGCGACCTGGGGTACGCCGTCAATGACCGGATTGGCATCCTGCTGGGTTCAACCGCTTCCGCGCTGACCGGCTACCTGCTGCTGCGCTGGCGGTTACGGAAACACGGCTGATATACTCGGCCTTCCATCCACAACCGCCAATCACAACAATATGAGCAATGTCAACAACACACCCTCTTCCGTTTCCTGCGATGCCCCAGCAGCGGGCGTCTTGACGCAGGAACAGGCGCAGGAACGCATCCTCGCCGCCATCAGCCCCTTGCAGGCCTGCGAACGGGTGGGGCTGCGGCAAGCCTCCGGACGCATCCTGGCGCATGGCCTCACCGCCCGCATCGCCGTGCCGCCACACCGCAATTCGGCCATGGACGGCTACGCCCTGCGCCATGCCGACTTGGCCTCAGGGCAGATGCTGCGTGTCATTGGCAGCTCCTTTGCAGGCCACCCTTTTTCCGGCACCGTGCAGGCGGGCGAATGTGTGCGCATCATGACAGGCGCGGTGGCGCCGGAAGGTGCTGACAGCGTGGTGATGCAGGAAAATGTCCAGCGCGACGGCGACAGCATCCGGGTCTTAAGCAAGGTGAAACCAGGCGAACATATCCGCCACCCTGGCGAAGACCTACAGCCGGGCGACGCCATGTTGGCGGCAGGTCGCAAGCTGAATGCGGCGGATCTCGGCCTGCTGGCTTCGCAGGGTTTCAGTGAAGTGGATGTCATCCGCCGCCCGCGTGTGGCTTTCTGCTCCACTGGCGACGAACTCAAAGGCATTGGCGAAACCTTGCAGACGGGTGAAATCTACGACAGCAACCGCTACACCCTGTACGGCATGCTGCAACAGCTGGATGTGGACATTATCGACATGGGCGTGGCACGCGACACGCCCGCAGCGGTGGAGCACACCTTCCGGCAAGCCAGCCAGATGGCCGATATTTTCATCACCAGCGGCGGCGTCTCAGTCGGTGAAGCCGATTTTGTCACCGCGACCCTGCGGCAACTGGGGCAAGTCGATTTCTGGAAAATCGCCATCAAACCGGGCAAACCACTGGCGTTCGGCACGCTGGGAAACTGCTGCTTCTTCGGCCTGCCCGGCAACCCGGTGTCGGTCATGGCGACCTTCATCCTGTTCGTGCGCCCGGCCATCCTCAGGATGCGGGGCGAAAGCCTGCCGGTCACGCCCGAATTCCCCGCCATTTGTGAAACGCCGCTCAAGAAAGCCCCCGGACGCAAAGACTTTCAGCGCGGCGTCTGTGAACGCGACGCCAACGGCCAATGGCGGGTGCGCAGCACTGGCGGGCAAGGTTCGCACATCCTGCGCTCCATGAGCCAAGCCAACTGCTTCATCGCCCTACCGCAGGAATGGGGGAACGTGGAAGCGGGGGCCACCGTCCCCATCATCCCGTTTGCAGGATTGCTGTAAAACGAAAAAGGGCTGCTAACGCAGCCCTTTTTGGGTCGCTTGTTCCAGGCCGGTCACTTCGCTGGTGCAGCCGCGGGCGGTGGAGGTGGCGGCGGCATATCCGGCGATGCTGCTGGCACTGGCTCAACTGCCGGAGCCGCAGCAGCGGCTTCAGGCGCTGGCGCAGCAGCAGGCGCAGGTTTGGCTTCCCCAACCGGGGCAGCGGCTTTTGCTTCAGCCGCAGGAGGTGGCGGAGTGGCGGCGGCTTTCGCAGCTGCTTTTTGCTGTTCTGCCATTGCCTTGCGGTGCCCTTCCATCATTTTGAAGAACGCGTCAGCCTGGGCGCGTTGCATCAACATCTGCTGATAGATTTGCTCGAAACTAGGGGCCTGCATCATCGGCGGCATACCATAGCCGTAGCCCGGAGCCATCGGTGGGGCTTGCATGGCCTGCGCCGGAGCAGCAGCCTGGCCTTGTGCAGCAGGGGTTTGCTGCATCATCGGCATGCCATAACCGGGCATCCCATTGCCGTAACCCCATGGGTTGTTCTGGTAAGAATTGCTGTAACCGTACAGGTTGTTATAACCATTGCCATAACCGTAGCCATTGCCATACAGATTGGCGGCAGTGTCGCCTCGGCCCCGCCCGTAAAGGTCAGAACCCATGTCGGTCTTGCCTTTACCCTTTAAGGTGATGGTGAAATCGACATCGCCATCGGCATTGCCCTTGCCACGCCCCCAACCGGAAACATCGCTGGCACCAGAACCATAGCCTTGCCCATAGCCACTGGTGTTGCCCTGGCCAGCGCCATACCCCTGGCCAGTGCCATTGCCATTATCAAAGCCGTCCATAAAATCGGCGGAAGCCATGCCAGAAACCGCCAATCCCGCCAGCAAAATGGCTATTTTTGTATGTTTCATGTAATCCCTCTCTTCATTTAACGATGGTGTCGATCCGATGTGTTGGAAGAAAAACAGCTCCCTGTGCCTTGTCATACTGCCTAATAAGCCAACAGAAAGCCGGACTCATAATCACATATAAGCTTCTACCCTGGCAACAAGTGATATTAACCCGTAATGTTCCGGCGAGTAGAATCCGGCAAACCTGCAACCGATAGCACCATTCCCTATGAACGCCGTTATTTCCCTCAAAACCGAAAAACTTGCCCTGAGCCTGCTGGCGCTGGCCGCACTGGCGGCCATCCTGCTGTTCATTGCGCTGGGGCAATATGCGCAGCCGTCCGCTGATGATTTCTGCATGGCTGAAGGTGTCCGCCGGGAAGGCTTGTGGACGCATCTGTGGAACCATTATCAGGAATGGAGCGGGCGTTATTCCGGCAACACCCTGTACGCCATTTACCCACTGCTGTCCGGCGGCCTGTTGTACGGTTACAAATTCATTGCCCTGTTGTTGTTGCTGTCACTGTTTACGGCGGCAGCGTTTTGCCTGTCACGGCTATTCCTGATCCGCATGAATGCCAACGTGGCCGTGGTCGCTGCCCTCGCCTTTACTGCGGTGTATGTGCTGGGGCTGCGCAGCCCCGCCAGTAGCCTGTACTGGATGGCGGGCTCGTTATCCTACCTGACGGCCAATATCCTGCTGTTGCTGATGGCCGGGTTGATGTTCCAGCTTGCCGACCACCAGCGCGAAGCAAAACGGGGCAGCGCCACCCTCCTCACACTGGCGTTCGTCCTGACACTGGCGATTGGTGCAAACGAAACCGGGATGCTGATGGCCGCCACCGCTGTCGCTGTCACGCTGTTGGCAAGCCTGTCCAAGGGCTGGCGCATGGCGTGGCCATGGCTACTGCTGTTCATCGTCGCGGCAGCCTGTAGTGCGGTTGTTTATTTCGCACCTGGAAATACAGTGCGTGAATCCACCTTCCGTTACGGGCACGACCTGTTGCGCGCCATGCAGGGCAGCCTGATCATGGGGGCATGGACTATCCTGGGTTGGGCGCAAAGCCCCGTCTTTCTGCTGGCCACTGCGCTGACGCCATTCCTGACCCTCCTGCTGCTGCGCAACGGCCAGCGGCAATTCCGGCCACGGAAAAGGAGCCTGCTAGCCCTTGCCGCCGGTACGCTGCTATCGCCGATACTGCTGGAGTTTCCGGCTTGGTGGTCGATGGGCGGCTGGCCGCCGGTTCGCACAGTGGACGCCATCTATTTCGTATTTCTGTGCGGCTGGCTGTTTACCGTAGGGGCATTCACGCTGTACTTCCTGCCACCCGGCTGGCGGGAAACCGGGCTGGCGCGGCCTGGAAGGGTCGGCGCATTCATGGCAGTGGCCGTGTTGTTTGCGCTGGCGACCTACGCCAACGGCAGTTTCCAGCACGCCCTGCTGGACTGGCGGCATGCCGCACCCGCCTTCAACGCCTATATCCAGCAACGCTACGCCCTGATCGATGCAGCGCATCAGCAGGGCCAGCGCCGCCTGATTGTGCCTGCGTTTGAAGGCGAATATCCGCGCTCGCTTTACTTCAACGACATCCTGCCGCTGTCGTTTGACTGGCGAAATGTCTGTTACGCGCGCTATTTTGACCTAGACCGGATCAAGCGCAAACGCGGACAAACCAAGCCACGCCAAGCGAGAATGCATCCGCCATCCCCGGCCTGGACGCAAACCTCACCCGAAGAAGCCCCGTAGCATGCAAGAACGTTCCGGCCTGATTTCCATCGCCGTGCCTTGTTTCAATGAGCAAAAGGGCATCCGGCATTTCGTGGAGACCCTTACCCCCGTACTGGAGACGCTGGGCCATCCGTATGAAATCCTGTTCGTCGACGACGGCAGCACCGACGATACCTTGGCTATCCTGACAGTGCTGGCGAACGCCGACCCACGCCTTAAGGTCATCGGCCTGACCCGCAATTTCGGCAAGGAAGCCGCGCTGACGGCGGCGCTGGATTTCGTCAGCGGCGACGCCGTCATCCCGATGGATGCCGACCTGCAAGATCCGGTGGAATTGGTTCCGTGCATGGTGGCGCGCTGGGAAGCAGGAGCCGAGATCGTGCTGGCGCACCGTCAGGCGCGGCCTGGGGATTCAGCCGCCCGACGCTGGGCGGCACGGCGGTTCTACCGCATCATTTCCCGCCTTAGCGCCATCCCGATTCCTGCGGATGTGGGAGATTTTCGCCTGATAGACCGCAAGGTGGTCGAATGTGTGCGGCAACTGCCGGAAAAAACCCGCTTCATGAAAGGCATCCTCGCCTGGCCGGGCTTCCACAGCGAAACCCTCGAATTTACCCGCCCGCCCCGGCAAACCGGCGGCAGCAAATGGCCGTTGTGGAAACTGTTCAATTTCGCGCTGGATGGGATTTTTTCATTTTCCACCGCTCCCCTGCGGGTCTGGACCTATCTCGGCGTCGCTTTATCCCTGTTTTCATTGGGCTACCTGCTATGGGTGATGGGCAAGACGCTGTTGCTGGGCGTGGATGTGCCGGGCTACGCTTCCACCCTCTCGGTCATCCTGTTCTTCAACGGCATTATCCTGATCGGGCTGGGGATTCTGGGGGAATACCTGGGCCGGGTGTTCGTGGAGGTGAAAGGCAGGCCGGTGTATCTGGTGAAATCAACAGTGGGCTTCGACACCAAAACCTGACCCGAATCCGGCGACAGACTGCACGGGCTATCTTCGTCCGGTCAATTTTGAGAAACTCAAAACTGATCCGGCCCAGCCTCTCCGGACACAGCAAGAAGTGAGCAGGTCGTGATTTAGATGAGCTGAAAGCGGCAGAGCTGTATGCTGGCCTTTTGTCCTGGGAGGTTAGGATGGCAAGCATCCTGGCCAAGTGTCCATCCTGTGAAAGTGAACGGGTCTACCGCCATGGCGAAGCGCGCAGCGGCATCCAGCGTCACCGTTGTCGGGACTGCCATCACCGCTTCCAACTGGACTGCCTGTATGAAGCCAACAAACCAGGTACAACCCAACATCCTGTCCGCCCCGGTATAGCGGAAAGACAGTGTGGCTTTATGCCTTGCAGCGGGAACATGCTACCATCCGGCATCTTTTCGGCAGGATTCCAGCATGGCAACAGCACTCGACATCCAGGGTTTACGCAAGACCTACAGCAATGGCTTCGCCGCCCTCAAGGGCATCGACCTGCGGGTGGAGCAAGGGGATTTCTTTGCCCTGCTGGGGGCGAATGGCGCAGGCAAGTCCACCACCATCGGCATTGTCAGTTCGCTGGTGAACAAGACGGCGGGCAAGGTCAGCATTTTCGGCTACGACATTGACACCCAGCGCGAACAGGCCAGGGCGCAGATCGGGCTGGTGCCGCAGGAGTTCAATTTCAATATCTTCGAGCCTGTCATCGAAATCGTGATGAACCAGGGTGGCTATTACGGCATTCCGCGCAAGGAGGCCCAGGCCCGCGCCGAACCCTTGCTGAAACAGCTGGGCTTGTGGGACAAGGCCCGGGAACAGGCGGGCAAATTATCCGGCGGGATGAAACGCCGCCTGATGATCGCCCGCGCACTGATCCACCAGCCGCGCCTGCTGATCCTGGACGAGCCGACGGCGGGGGTGGACATTGAAATCCGCCGCTCCATGTGGGAGTTCCTGCGCAAGCTGAACGCCGACGGTGCCACCATCATCCTCACCACCCACTATCTGGAAGAGGCCGAAAGCCTGTGCCGCAATATCGGCATCATCGACAAGGGCGAAATGATTGAAAACACCAGCATGAAAAAACTGCTCAACCGCCTGGACACAGAAAGCTATGTGTTCGACCTGGCCGAGCCGCTGGCGTCATTGCCCGCCACTGGCAGCAACCTGTGCCACTGCCACCTGCGGGACCCGACCACGCTGGAAGTCTCCTATCACAAGGAGCATTACTCCCTCAACCGGGTCTTCGAGTTCCTCAACCTTCACGGGGTGGAAGTCCACAGCATGCGCAACAAAACCAACCGTCTGGAGCAATTGTTCATGGAACTGCTGGAGGGCAACAAACCATGAATGCACAACAAAAATGGATCGCGTATTACACCATCCTCATCAAGGAAGTCCTGCGTTTCACCCGCATCTGGAAGCAGACCATCCTGCCGCCGGTCATCACCACGTCGTTGTATTTTGTGATCTTCGGCAACCTGATCGGCTCGCAGATTGGCGATATGGAAGGCCACCGCTATATTGACTTCATCATGCCCGGGCTGATCATGATGACGGTGATCACCAACGCCTACGCCAACGTGGTGGCGTCGTTCTATGGCAGCAAGTTTCAGGGCAATATCGCTGAAATGCTGGTTTCGCCCATCCCCAACTGGATCATCCTGGCCGGTTTTGTCAGCGGTGGGGTGGCGCGCGGGATCGCCGTCGGCGTCGCCGTCACGGTGGTGTCGCTGTTTTTCACCCAACTGCACATGCAGCACTTCTGGATCATGGCTTCCATCATCATCCTGACCGCCGCCCTGTTCTCCCTGGCGGGGCTGATCAATGCGGTGTACGCCAACAATTTTGACGACATCAACATCATCCCGACCTTTGTGTTGACGCCGTTGACCTACCTCGGCGGGGTGTTTTACTCCATCAGCATGCTGTCGCCGCTGTGGCAAAAAGCATCGCTGCTGAATCCGGTGCTGTATATGGTGAACGGTTTCCGCTATGGCATCCTAGGCATCGCCGACATGCCGGTATGGGTGAGTTACTGCGTGATCATGGCCTTCATCCTCGCACTGGGTGGGTACAGCCTGTATCTGTTGGACAAGGGGACGGGGACCCGCAGTTGATGGGCGCCATTGTCATCGGCGGTGGCCCTGCCGGGCTGATGGCCGCCGAACAATTGCTCAACGCTGGGCATGCGGTTGACCTGTACGACGCCATGCCGACGGTTGGCCGCAAGTTCCTGCTGGCGGGTGTCGGCGGGCTGAACATTACCCATGCCGAACCCTTCGACGCCTTTTGCCGCCGTTACGGCGCACGCCAGCCGGAATTGCAGCCATTATTGACGGCATTCGGCGCGGCGGAACTGCGCCAATGGTGTGCGGGGCTTGGCGTGGAAACTTTCGTTGGCACTTCCGGGCGCGTGTTTCCCCAGGAAATGAAAGCCGCCCCACTGCTGCGGAAATGGCTGGCGCGCCTGAAACACCAAGGCTTGCGCCTGCATACCCGCCACCGCTGGCAAGGTTGGGATGCGCAAGGCCGGTTGCTTTTCCAGAACCCGCAAACAACGGTTGCGGCGCCTTATGCTGCCGCCATTCTGGCCTTGGGCGGCGGCAGTTGGAAAAAGCTCGGCAGCGACGGCGCTTGGGTCAGGCTATTGGTGGATAAAGGCGTCCCGGTCGCGCCCTTGCAACCTGCCAACTGCGGCTTTCTGTGCAACTGGAGCGGGCACCTGCGCAGCCGTTTCGCCGGTTCCCCGCTGAAGTCCGTCACCCTCAGCCTCACCGACCAAAGCGGCCAGACTGAAACCCGCATGGGCGAAATGATCCTGACGGAACGCGGGGTGGAAGGCAGCTTGGTCTACACCTTCTCTGCCCGCCTGCGCGGCCTGATCCAAGCGGGTGGGAGCGCCACCTTTCATTTGGATCTGCTGCCGAACCACACCCATGCGCAAATCGAATCCGCCCTGCGCCAGAAACCCGCCCGCAAGACGCTGGGCGCGTTCCTGAAAAGCCGCTTCAAGCTGGATGGGGCCAAAACCGCCCTGTTGTTTGAAACGCAGGGCAACGCACAGGCGGCGGACTGTTTCCGGCTGGCGTCCGCGCTGAAAGCCATTCCTGTCACCGTGACCGCCACCACCCCCATCGATGAAGCCATCAGCACAGCAGGCGGCGCGCTGTTTGAGGGCATGGACGGGAACCTGATGTTGCGCCAGCTTCCCGGCGTCTTTTGCGCGGGCGAAATGCTCGACTGGGAAGCCCCCACCGGCGGTTATTTGCTGACCGCCTGCTTTGCGACCGGACGGCAAGCCGGGCAAGGTGCCATCCGCTGGCTGCAAACCCAAACCACCGCCTGAAAGCGGCAGGATTTCCCCTCCTCTGTTACCATGCGCGCATGGACATCATCTTTCGTGAATACAGCGCCATCATCCGCCAGAAATGGGGCTGGTTTCTGGTTGTCATGCTGGGCATCAGCGGCGGCGTCGGGCTGGATGTTGCCGTGCCGCTGTTCTACAAGGACATCGCCAACGGGCTGGCGCAGCCCTCTTCCCCGGAAACCGCGCAACAACTGCTGCACAGCCTGGGCTGGATCGGGTTGATGTACGTCGGCATCTGGCTGAGTTGGCGGGCGCTGGAGCTGGGCATGATCATGTTCCAGAGCTGGGGGTTGAACCTGCTCGACAAACGCTGTTTCGAAGTGCTGGTGCGCCAGCGTTACCACTTTTTCGAGAACAATTTCGCGGGCAGCCTGGTCAAGCAGGCCAACCGTTTCATCAAGGCGTTCGAAACCGTCATCGACTGGCTGATTTTCCAGTTTTACGGCAGCCTGTTGCAGATCGCCCTCGCCTTTGTCATTTTCTATCAGCAGCAGCCGCGCTTCGCCCTGTATTTCCTGGTCTGGGTGATCATTTTTATCGGCTGGAGCGCTGGCTACCTGGTGTGGAAGCTGAAATTCGACACCCGCGTGGCGGCGCTGGATTCGAAGCTCGGCGGCGCTTATTCGGATGGCATCGCCAATATTTCCATCGTCAAAAGCTTCGCGCTGGAACAGCAGGAACGCAGCAATATCAGCGCCATCGCCGATGAATCCTACCAGCGGCGCAATGTGGCGTGGCTGCTGATGTTCGTCTCCTTCGCCGTGCAGGGGCTGCTGGCATCCGGGATTGAGCTGCTGTTGGTTTACCTGATGATCCGCAAATGGGAGTCGGGCAATTTCCAGATCGGCGAATTCGTGCTGTTCCAGAGCATCCTGCTGCTGCTGATCCGGCGCTTGTGGGACTTCGGGCGCGATTTCCGCCGCTTTTTCACCGTGCTGGCGGATGCGCGCGAAATGGCGGATGTGTTCCGGCAGGCGGATGTGGAACAGGACAATCCGGGCGCGCAACCGCATGTCATCAGCCGTGGCGACATCCGGTTCGAAAATATCGGCTTTGCATATGGCGAAACCGGGTTGTTCAACGGCTTCAACCTGCATGTCAGGCCGGGCGAAAAGGTGGCGCTGGTCGGCCATTCCGGCTCCGGCAAAACCTCGCTGACCAAACTGCTGTTCCGCTTTGTCGAGCCGCAACAGGGCAGAATCCTGTTCGATGGCGTCGATGCGCAGGATTTCACCCTGGAATCGCTGCGTTCACAACTCTCGCTGGTGCCGCAACAACCGGAACTGTTTCACCGCAGCATCCGCGACAATATCCTGCTGGGCAAGACGGCCAGCGATGCGCAGCTGCATGAAGTCGCCCGCAAGGCGCAGGCGCTGGAGTTCATCAACAAACTGCCGCAGAACTTCGACACCCTGGTTGGCGAACGTGGCGTGAAGCTCTCCGGCGGGGAAAAGCAGCGGGTGGCGATTGCGCGCGCCTTTCTGGACGATGCCCCAATCGTGGTGCTGGACGAAGCCACCAGCGCGCTGGACTCACTCACTGAACAGCAAATCCAGACCGCCATTTTCGAACTGATTGCACACAAGACAGCGCTGGTCATTGCCCACCGGCTGGCCACAATCCTGCGTATGGACAGGATTGTGGTGCTGGAAAACGGGCGGATTATTGAACAGGGTTCCCACCCTGAATTGCTGGCGCTCAATGGCCGCTATGCCGAAATGTGGCGGCACCAAAGCGGCGAATTCCTGCTAACGGATTCTTAGCCATTCCTCCCAGCCGGAAAGTGATGGATGGACACTTTGAATGCAGTTTGATCCAGAGCCTGGTGGACTTCGGAGCTAAAGCCCCCGCATCTTGATCGGCTCGGTTTTCCTGGGCTGTATCATTCTGCCTACGGGTGTGACGGACAAGATCAGCGATATGGCCATGAACGGTTCCGGTGTCCGGGACACCGGGCGCGTGCTGGGGATCAGCATCACCACGGTCATCGCCCATTTAAAAAACTCACCCCACCGACGTCTCCCCCATCCCGTCCAACGAAGCCAGTGGCAAGACCAAAATAGGGGCTGGTGTGCGGGATGGATGAACAGTGGCCGTATGTTGGCAACAAATCCCAGCAACGCTGACCCTGGTATGCCTGGTCGCCCCATTTCAAACGGGTCTTTGCCTATGCGTTTGGCTCCCGGGCCGATGAAACGTTGAAAACACTGCTGGATAGGGTGAAACATTTCAACTTCCGCCTGTTCTGCACCGATGGTTGGGGGGGCTTATGAGCGCCTGTTGCCAGAAGACAAGCACCCGGCCAGCAAAAAGTTCGCCCAAAGCATTGAGTGTCAGAACCTCACAACCGCACCCGGATCAAGCGCCTGCAACGCAAGACCATCTGTTTCTCAAAGTCAGTGGAAATGCATGACAAAATCATCGGCGAGCTTATCAACAGGAGTTCTTTCAACTCTTCTAAATCACGACCCGATAGTCATAGCGCCAGCATTTGCCGGTGCTGCTTACCAGCAGGTAGAAGCCACCGCCGTCGGTGTGTTTCTTCAGCTTGCCGTCTGGTGTGGGTTTGGCATTGCGGCAAGCCGTATCGGTGAGGATTCGTTTCATGGTGACGGTATCCAATGGCAGCAGGCAGGTTATACCGTCAACTATACCGTTTTTTTACTGGCTGCTGCCGTCTTTTGCCGATCATTGTCGGGTAGTCCAGAAACGAGAAAGCCCGCTGTGTAGCGGGCTTCCGGTTATTGTCGTTCTTCTTCGATAGAATAAATGGCGCATCCGGAAGGATTCGAACCTCCGACCACCTGGTTCGTAGCCAGGTACTCTATCCAACTGAGCTACGGATGCGCTGAATGAGCGGCGCATTATGCGCATTTCACCGAACCCGGTCAAGCTCAATTTCAAAACTTTTTCAGCCTGAAACTGAAATGGCGGAAAGGGCGGGATTCGAACCCGCGATGGGCTTTTGGCCCATACTCCCTTAGCAGGGGAGCGCCTTCGGCCTCTCGGCCACCTTTCCATTGGGTACTTCAGTGAAGGCGGTAAGAATACCTTCAAGACGAAGGAACGTAAAGCCCTAATTTACGTTTTCTTCGACCGCAACAGGATCAAGCTGCTCATGACGAATACGTTCAAAGATTTCTTCACGATGTACAGCAACATCCTTCGGCGCGTTAATACCCAGACGTACCTGATTGCCTTTAACCCCTAACACCGTAACGCTTATATTATCCCCAATCATGAGGGTCTCTCCTACCCTCCGTGTCAGTATCAACATACCGCATAATCTCCATATTGCTGCATTTATAAGTCCAAAAAGCCCCGTGATGACCCACAAGTCTCACCGACAACCGCTGGTAAGTTGAACAATCCCATATAAGCACTTAACTTAAGCTTAACTATTAGCATGGCACGTTGTATTTTTACCAATGTATGATTTCAACAACAAACATTAACAATCGCGCTTAAATATTTCATGCCATGATAAAAAAGGCCACCGAACAAGAAGCGTAACAGTGGCCTTAAGGTGTAAAGTTAAGTTTAAAAAACAGCAAAAAATTATGACAAACCGAATGCCGAATGCAGGACGCGCACCGCCAGCTCCAAGTATTTTTCCTCGATGACAACCGCAACCTTGATTTCGGAAGTGGAAATCATGCGGATATTGATGCCTTCATCCGCCAACGTCTTGAACATCTTGCTGGCAACCCCGGCATGGGAGCGCATCCCCGCGCCGACAATCGCCACCTTTGCAATGCTCTCGTCACCATTACATTCTTTGGCGCCCAATGCTTCGCTGGTTTTGCAGAGGATTTGGCGAGCTTTGGCGTAATCGTTTTTATGGATGGTGAAGGTAAAGTCCGTCGTGCTATCAGAACCGATATTTTGCACGATCATATCGACTTCGATATTGGCGTCTGAAATCGGCCCCAAAATCTGGTACGCCACACCAGGGCGGTCAGGCACGCCGGTCACTGTCAGTTGCGCTTCATCACGGTTGAACGCAATACCACGGACGGATACTTCTTCCATTACATCTTCCTCACGAGTAACCAGGGTGCTTTTACCTTCGTCAAATTCATCAAAGCTGGAAAGCACGCGGATAGGCATATCATATTTGTAGGCAAATTCGACAGAACGGATTTGCAGCACTTTGGAGCCTTGGCTGGCCATTTCCAGCATTTCCTCCAGCGTCAGGGCCGGAATATGCCGCGCTTTCGGTTCAACACGCGGGTCTGTCGTATACACGCCATCCACATCCGTGTAAATCTGGCATTCATCCGCCTTGAGCGCCACTGCCAACGCCACGCCGGTCGTATCGGAACCACCGCGCCCCAAGGTCGTAATGCTGCCATCCTCCGTCACCCCCTGGAAACCGGCCACCACCACCACCTTGCCATCCGCCAGGTTCTTGCGGATGGGTTCAGCGTCAATATCCAGGATACGCGCCTTGGTGTGGGCATCATCTGTCAGGATGCGCACCTGCCCGCCCGTATAGGAACGCGCAGGCTGGCCCTTTTTTTCCAGCGCCAGCGCCAGCAGGCCAATCGTCACCTGTTCGCCAGTCGACAGGATTGCATCCTTTTCCCGCTCGGAGCCTTGCGGGTTGATTGCATTGATCAACCCAACCAGCTTGTTGGTTTCACCGGACATCGCTGAAACCACCACAATGACGTCATTGCCCTTTTGTCTCCAGCGGATGATCCGGTCGGCAACGGCCTCGATACGCTCGGGGGAGCCAACGGAAGTGCCGCCATATTTCTGTACGATCAGTGCCATTCTTTACTGTTTACCTATCAATGAAACGATCAAATAAAACCATTAAACCCGTTCCGCCACCCAGCCCTGCACTGAGGCCAGCGCAGCAGGCAACGCTGCGGCATCCGTACCGCCACCTTGCGCCATATCCGGGCGGCCACCGCCCTTGCCGCCAACTTGTTGGGCGACAAAATTCAGCAGCTCACCCGCCTTGACACGAGCGGATTCGTCCTTGGTCACGCCAGCCACCAAGCTGATTTTGCCGTCCGTCACGGTAGCCAAAATCACCACAGCCTTGCCCAGCTTGTTTTTCAGCTGGTCAACGGTGTCACGCAGGGATTTGGGGTCAGCGCCTTCCAGATTGGCCGCCAATACGCGCAGACCACCGACTTCTATCGCTTGGTCAGCAAGGCTGGAGCCTGCTTGGGAAGCCATCTTGCCTTTCAGTTGCTCCAGCTCCTTTTCCAGTGTGCGGTTCTTTTGCAACATGGCGTCAAGCTTGTCGCCGATTTCGGTCGGGTTGGACTTGAGCAGGCGGGCGACGTTGTCGAGACGGCTGGTGACATCGTTCAGCCAATCCAACGCATTAGCACCGGTGACGGCTTCGATACGGCGGACACCGGCGGCGACGCCGCCTTCACTGACAACCTTGAACAGGCCAATGTCGCCAGATCGGTTGACGTGACAGCCACCACACAGTTCAGTGGAGAAGCCAATCTTCAGCACCCGCACTTCGTCGCCATACTTTTCACCAAACAGCGCCATCGCGCCTTCCTGCTTGGCGGCATCCATCGACATGATGCGGGCGGATGTCGCCGCATTCCGGCGAATTTCGCGGTTGACGATGGCCTCAACTGCGGCGACCTGTTCCGCGCTGACCGGCTCGGGATGCGAAAAGTCGAAACGCAGGCGCTCAGGAGTCACCAGCGAGCCTTTTTGCTCGACATGCGCGCCCAACACCTGGCGCAAAGCCGCATGCATCAAATGCGTGGCGGAATGGTTGAGGATAATGGCCTGACGGCGTTCAGCGTCAACTTCCGCAGCCACTTCCGTTGACACGGCGAGTTCACCGGACTCCAGTTTACCGAAGTGCACAAAAGTGGCACCTTGCTTGCGCGTGTCGGTGACGCGGAACACCGCCTTGCCATTGGACAACACGCCGGTGTCGCCCACTTGGCCGCCGGATTCAGCGTAGAATGGCGTGTGGTCAAGCACGATCTGGCCTTCATCCCCCGCCCGCAGCGTGTTGGCCGCATCACCATTGTGGAACAGCGCGGTCACTGTCGAGGTTTCCTGCAACACGTCATAGCCATGAAAAGCGGTTGTGCCACTGACATCCAGTTTTTCGCCATAGCCTGCGCCAAATTTGCCTGCGGCGCGGGCGCGTTCACGCTGCGCATCCATTGCCTTTTCGAAACCGGCCTCATCCAGCTTAAGGTTGCGTTCGCGGGCGATGTCGCCGGTCAGGTCAACCGGGAAGCCATAAGTGTCATAAAGCTTGAAGATGGTTTCGCCATCAATGGTGTCGCCAGACAAACCTGCAATCGCATCCTCAAGGATTTTCATGCCCTGCTCCAGCGTTTCGGCGAAGCGGCGTTCCTCCTTCTCCAGCGCGTCTTCCACCCGCGCCTGTGCGGCAGCGAGTTCCGGATAAGCTTGCCCCATTTCATCCACCAGCGGTTGCGCCATCTTGTAGAAAAACGGTGAGGCCATTCCCAGCTTGTAGCCATGGCGGATAGCGCGGCGGACAATGCGGCGCAACACGTAGCCACGCCCTTCGTTTGACGGCAGCACGCCATCCGTGACCAGGAACGCGCAGGAACGGATATGGTCAGCAATGACTTTAAGCGAAGGGCTGTCCGGGTCAGTGCCAGGAGCCGCCAGCTCCGCCGCCTTTTTCAACAGATTCTGGAACAAGTCGATTTCGTAATTGCTGTGCACACCCTGCAACACTGCCGCCAAACGCTCCATGCCCATGCCAGTGTCGACAGAAGGCTTGGGCAGCGGGATCATGGCACCATCTTTGGTGCGCTCATACTGCATGAACACCAGGTTCCAGATTTCAATGTAACGGTCGCCATCCTCTTCCGGCGTCCCCGGTGGCCCACCCCAGATATGCTCGCCGTGATCGTAGAAAATTTCGGTGCATGGGCCGCACGGGCCGGTGTCGCCCATCTGCCAGAAGTTATCGGAGGCAAACCGTGCACCCTTGTTGTCGCCAATGCGGGTAATGCGGTCAAGCGGGACGCCTATCTGTTTGGTCCAGATAGCATAAGCTTCGTCATCTTCAGCATAGACCGTCACCCATAGCTTGCCAGCAGGCAACCGCAATACCTCGGTGAGGAACTCCCAGGCATATTTGATGGCGTCTTCCTTGAAATAGTCGCCAAAACTGAAATTGCCGAGCATTTCAAAGAAGGTGTGATGGCGGGCGGTATAGCCGACATTTTCCAGGTCATTATGCTTGCCGCCAGCGCGCACACAGCGTTGGGAGCTGGTCGCCCGCGCATACGGACGCTTGTCCAGCCCCAGGAACACATCCTTGAACTGCACCATCCCTGCGTTGGTGAACAGCAAGGTCGGGTCATTACCCGGCACCAATGAACTGGAAGGAACGATTTCATGCCCTTTACCAGCAAAGAAATCGAGAAACTTTTGTCTTAATTCAGCAGTTGTCATGACTCTACCCACACCGGCCTAATTTTCCGGGCGACGTTGGAAAACAGCTTTGATCGTGTCCGTATAAAAACCGCGCCCGGCGAGAAATCGTGACTGCCGGGCGCGTTCCTTGTAGTCAGCAGGAATCACCCTGCCAAATTTTTTTTCGCGCTGCTCACCAGCCAGCGCTTGCCAATCCACATCGGCTTCCGCCAATGCTTGTGCGGCAATGGCGTCATCCACGCCGCGATCCCGCAATTCGTAGGCAATCCGTTGTGGCCCACGCCCCCGCACGATGGATGAGCGCACAAACATGCCTGCATAACGGGCATCATTCAGATAATCCAGCGCCTGCAAACGATCCAACAGCGCATTCAGGCCATCTGTATCGCAATCGCAACGTTGACGCAACTTTTGCGCGAGTTCCCGACGGGAATGCTCACGGTTTGCCAGCAGGCGCACGGCCACAACTTCGCAGTCATGCGCGCCTTCCGCCATCAGATAGCGTCATCCCCAGCGGCATTGGTTTCCTCGACACCACTGGACATATCGATGTTCAACGCTTCAGCACGGATGGCTTGCTCGATTTCGGCGGCAATTTCCGGGTGTTCTTTCAGATAGCCACGGGCATTATCCTTGCCCTGACCGATTTTTTCACCCTTGTAGCTGTACCATGCGCCAGCCTTGCCAACCAAGTTCTGCTTGACGCCCAAATCCAGCAATTCGCCCTCGCGGGAAATGCCTTCGCCATAGAGGATTTCGAATTCCGCCTGCTTGAACGGCGGTGCCATCTTGTTCTTGACGACTTTAACCCGAGTTTCGGAGCCGGTGATCTCGTCGCCCTTCTTGATTGCGCCGATGCGGCGAATGTCCAGACGCACGGAAGCATAAAACTTCAGCGCATTACCGCCAGTAGTCGTTTCCGGATTGCCAAACATGACGCCAATCTTCATGCGGATTTGGTTGATGAAAATCACCAGCGTGTTGGAACGCTTGATGTTGCCAGTCAGCTTGCGCAGCGCCTGCGACATCAAACGGGCCTGCAAACCCACATGGGAATCGCCCATGTCACCTTCGATTTCAGCTTTTGGCGTCAGCGCCGCCACCGAGTCGATGACCACAATATCCACAGCCCCGGAACGCACCAGCATATCGGCGATTTCCAGCGCCTGTTCGCCAGTATCCGGCTGGGAAACCAGCAGGTCATCCACATTGACGCCCAATTTTTGTGCGTAAATGGGGTCGAGCGCGTGCTCTGCGTCAACGAAAGCCGCAGTGCCGCCCGCCTTCTGGCATTCCGCAATCACTTGCAAGGTCAACGTGGTCTTGCCGGAAGATTCCGGCCCATAAATCTCAACGACGCGCCCTCTTGGCAAACCGCCAATGCCCAGAGCAATGTCCAGCGTCAGGGAGCCGGTGGAAACCACATCCACGTCGCGCACCGCGTTGGCGTCCCCCATGCGCATGACCGCGCCCTTGCCGAACTGGCGCTCAATCTGGCCTAAGGCGGCGGCTAGGGCTTTTTTCTTGTTCTCGTCCATGCGGACAACTCCTTAATTCTCTATTTAGGTGGTGGAAGCGGGGATTATTCCATATCTAAACTATGAAACACACCCCGCAACGCATGTTCAACTGACTGCCTGCGCACCGAGTCCCGGTCGCCTTCAAAATGGCAGGTTTCGGTACGTACAGCACTGCCCTGCGCAGCCCAACCGAAACAAACTGTACCGACAGGCTTGGCGGGAGTGGCACCACCCGGCCCGGCGATTCCACTGACGGAAACCGACACCTGGGCGTGGGAGCGCTGCAAGGCTCCTGACGCCATTTCCGCCGTCACCGCTTCGCTGACCGCGCCGTACACCGCCAGTGTTTCTGCCCTGACGCCCAGCATCTCCTGCTTGGCCTCGTTGCTATAGGTGACGAAGCCGCGCTCGAACCAGGCTGAACTGCCAGCCAGATCCGTACAGGACTTGGCTATCCAGCCGCCAGTACAGGATTCGGCAGTGGCGAGCATCCAGCCTTTCTTTTTCAGGGTTTCAGCTAGCTGTAGGAGTAACTCATCCAGCATGGCTTAACGCAATACCGTCCGTGGCGTTGAACCGTCGCCCATCATCAGATGCAGGGATGTCTCCACCCGGTCGCTCAGGCGCGCCAGCAGATCTTTCTTGGAGGTGAAATTCACCATCTCTTCCGCCTTGATCAGGTCACGGGCGACATAAGCATCGCTGCCCAAGCCATCAACCAGGCCCAGCTTGACCGCGTCTTCGCCCGTCCAGAACAGGCCGGAGAAAATGTCAGGGTTATCCTTGTCATGCAAACGGTCGCCACGCCCCTGCTTGACGACATTGATGAACTGCTGATGGGTTTCATCCAGCATTTTCTGCACAAACGCCACCTGTTCAGGCTTTTCCGGCAGGAATGGGTCGAGCATGCCCTTGTTGGCCCCCGCCGTATACAGGCGGCGCTCCACGCCCAGCTTGTCCATCAGGCCGACCACCCCGAAATTGTCCATACGCACACCGATGGAACCGACAATGCTGGCCTTGTCGGCATAGATTTTGTCCGCCGCCGCCACAATGTAATAACCGCCGGAAGCGCACAGGTCAGAAATGGCGGCATAAACGGGAATATCCTTGTGCTCGGCCTTAAGGCGGCGGATTTCGTCATTGATGATGCCCGCCTGCACCGGGCTGCCGCCCGGGCTATTGCAGCGCAACAGCACGCCTTGGGTTTTCTTGTTTTCGAACGCCTCTTTCAGGCTGGGCAGGATCAACTCGGCGCTGGCGGGAGCGCCGTCCATAATGATCCCATTAATATCCACCACAGCGGTGACCTTGTCGGCAGTCGTCAGCTTGCCATCGGACTCGCCGACGCCAAACAGGGCAAACAACGCCGCCAGCAGATACAGCGCGAAAAACAGCTTGAAGAAAATCCCCCAACGCCGCGCCCGGCGCTGTTCCTTAATGCCTTCCAGCGCTACGTCTTTGAGCGCCTGAATTGCTTGCGTTTCTTCTTGATTCATTTTTTAACCTTCTGTTCAGCTAACCAACCGGGAATGCGGGCGACATTATCGACATGACCGCGCGGTTCATGTTGCAGCAGACGTTCCAGCCCATGCACCCCGTAGCTGACAGCCAGCGAATCCATCCCGATATTCCGCGCCATCAGCAGGTCGTATTCGCTGTCGCCAATCATCAAGGCATCATGCGGCGTAGCGTCATAATCTGTCAAAATTTCCTCCAGCATCTGGGGGTGCGGCTTGGAACAGGTTTCATCGGCGCAACGGGTGATCGGGAACAGCGTAGCCAACCCGGTTTCTTCCAGCACTTTATCCAGGCCGCGCCGGGATTTTCCAGTGGCGATGGCCAACAAATAATCTTGTTGCGCCAATGCATGCAGGGTTTCGCGCGCGCCGCCGAACAATTCGCTGCCATGCTTGCTGCGCACCAGGAACTCCTGTCGGTACTCGTCAGCAATTTCACGGATACGGCTGGACGCTTTGCCAGGATACAAATACTGGATCGCTTCCTCCAGCCCCAGGCCGATCACATGGCGGATTTCCTCATCCGTGCGTGGCTCTGCGCCGGTCAGGGCAATGGCGTTGCGCATGCAATGGGTGATGTGTGCCGCTGAATCCATCAACGTGCCGTCCCAGTCAAAAATCAGTATGGAATAAGGTTTCATCGCAGGTTAGCCACCACAGTTTGTAGGTCTTCAGACAAGGGGGAATCCACCACATAGCGCCTTCCGGTCAAATGCAGCACGAAATTGACGTTGGCGGAATGCAGGAACAGGCGGTGCAGGCCCTGTTCCCGGAATTGACGGTTGAGGGCGAAATCGCCGTAACGGTCATCGCCGAGGATGGGATGCCCCAGATGTTGCAATTGCACGCGAATCTGGTGCATCCGTCCGGTGAGGATTTGCGCCTCAATCAGGGATGCGCCGCGCAGGTTCTTCACCGGTGCAAAGATGGTTTCGGATTCCTTGCCCTCCTCCATCACCTGCACTTTCTGCCGCCGCCCTTCCTCCTTGCCCAGATTCACGCTGACATGCTGGCGGCCATACGTCCATTTTCCCGCCACCAGCGCCAGATAACGCTTGTCGATCCCACCCTCCCGAAACAGCGTGTGCAGTTCGGTCAACGCCTGACGGGACTTGGCCAAGATCACAACGCCGCTGGTGTCGCGGTCAATCCGATGTGCCAGCTCCACATACGGCAGGTTGGGGCGCAATTGGCGGAAAGCTTCAATCAGGCCCAGCTTGTAGCCGCTGCCGCCGTGCACCGGCAACCCGGCAGGCTTGTTAAGGAAGATCAACTGCTCATCTTCCCTCAACAGCGCCTTTTCCAGCGTCTCCAGCAAGGCGTCAGAAGCGACAGCTGGCTTATCCGGCGAATTCAGCTCTGCCTCCAGCTTGAGCGGCGGAATGCGGATGACTTCCCCCAACGCCAGCTTCTTTTCCGGTTTGACCCGTTTTTTGTCAACCCGCACTTCGCCCTTGCGCAAAATCCGGTAAACCGCGCTTTTGGGGAGCTGCTTAAGGTGGCGGATCAAGAAGTTATCGATCCGCTGCCCCGCCTCGTTTTCACTGACTGTGTAATATTCGACTGCCATAAATTTGACGACATGCCCACTAAACTTTAAATGCAAATTGAATATGATTAACCGAATTGATATATTCTCAGCAGGCAGACTTCGGGTGAAAACCTGGCAAAGTGGGTTCGGTCAAATCCGAACGCGATGATATGGTTCATGCCTGAGCGATTCAATCACAAATTCTTTCAGTAAGCATATCCCTACGGGAATTTGTGCGAGGTAAACAGGATAAGACAAAGATTCCTTACCTCAATTTTTATGCCTGTTGCGCAGAAAACAAGTAAGCAAACAGGTATGACATTAACAGCAGGACTTGTTGCTGATGTCTGTTGCAAGAATACGCCAGCGGTTTACAACATTCATGTGCCGCCCTTATAGGGAAATAAGGCTTTTTCCATGACCCTTGATAACCGAACGATTCTTTACGAAGGTGGAGAAAATCAGGCCAGCCCTAGCATGGCTGACCTAACTATTTGATATTAAACAAACCAATATAGTCATCTCTACCTGCAAACAAACAGGTGACAGGTGCTGCATAACAAGGCTTATGTAGTACATGAAACGTATTCTGATCAATGCGACGCAGCCGGAAGAAATTCGCGTCGCCATGGTCGACGGGCAGCGCCTGTATGACCTCGACATTGAACACCCCTTCCGCGCACAAAAAAAAGCCAACATCTACAAAGGCATCGTCACCCGTGTTGAGCCAAGCTTGGAGGCGGTATTCGTCAACTATGGCGCACAGCGGCATGGTTTCCTGTCCTTCCGTGAAATTGCGCCGGAATATTACCGCGCTGACGCAAAAATCGCTGGCCGTCCAACCGTCAAGGACGTCATGCGCGAAGGCATGGAAGTGCTGGTGCAAGTGGACAAGGAAGAGCGCGGCAACAAGGGCGCTGCCCTCACCACCTACCTGAGCTTGGCTGGCCGCTATCTGGTGCTGATGCCCAACAACCCCAAGGCCGGTGGTGTTTCCCGCCGCATTGAGGGGGAAGATCGCCAGCAGATCAAGCAGACGCTGAACGAACTCGACATTCCGGATGGCATGGGCGTGATCGTGCGCACCGCCGGGATTGAACGCGACGCCGAAGAGCTTGCCTGGGATTTGGACTACCTCAAAACCCTGTGGGCGGCCATCCAGCAAGCCTACCAGCAGCACAAGGGGCCGACCCTGCTGTACCAGGAAAGCAATGTCATCATCCGCGCCTTGCGTGACTATTTCCGCCGCGATATTGGCGAAATCGTCATCGACAATGACAAGGTGTTCAAACAGGCGCGCGACTTTATGCAGGCAGTCATGCCGCACAACCTGCGCAAGCTCAAGCATTACACCGACAACACCCCGTTGTTCAGCCGTTTCCAGGTGGAAAACCAGATTGAAACTGCGTTCCAGCGCACCGTCAGCCTGCCGTCCGGCGGCGCAATCGTGATCGACCATACCGAGGCGCTGGTTTCCATTGACATCAACTCCGCCCGCGCCACCAAGGGGCAGGACATTGAAGAGACCGCCCTCAACACCAACCTGGAAGCCTCCGACGAAATCGCCCGCCAGTTGCGGTTGCGTGACCTGGGCGGGCTGGTTGTGATCGACTTCATCGACATGCAGCCCAGCAAACACCAACGCGAAGTGGAAAAACGCCTGCGCGACGCCATGAAACTCGACCGCGCCCGCGTGCAGGTCGGGCGCATTTCCCGCTTCGGCTTGCTGGAAATGTCCCGCCAGCGCCTGCGGCCTTCACTTGGCGAATCCAGCCAGATCGTATGCCCGCGCTGCACCGGCCATGGCCATATCCGCAGCACCGACTCCCTGGCGCTTTCCATCCTGCGGCTAATCGAAGAGGAAGCCATGAAGGAAATGACCGGCAAGGTCATCGCCCAGTTGCCGGTGGCGGTCGCCACGTTCCTGCTGAATGAAAAGCGCCAGGCCATCAGTGACATCCAGCAACGCCGCAGTGTCGACATGACCATCATCCCCAACCCTTACCTGGAAACGCCGCACTACGAAATCACCCGCATCCGCAGCGACAATCTGGAGGAAGAGGAAGGCCCCAGCTACCAATATATTCCCGCGCCCCCAGCCCAGGAAGAAACCATCCAGCAGGAAGCGCTGCCCATCCAGATGCCGGTGGAAGCCGCTGTCACCAATGTCATGCCCAGCACGCCAGCCCCACAGGCGTTCCGCAGCTACCCGGAAACAACCCAACCGGCTTCACCCGTCTCAGCCATACAAATCAAAGGTCTTGGCCTGATGCGGCGCATTTTCAATAGCCTTTTTGGCAGCAACCCCAGTGTGGACAAGGCTGCCGAGGAAGCGGAAAACAAAGCCAAAACGGAAGCTGCGGCCACCCAACCCCGCAACAAGCCTGAACAAGCGCCCCAGCAAGACAAACGTAACGAGCGGCGGGAACGGGTCAGGGATGACAGGGCTGAAGCGGAAGCGGACACAGGGCAACCCGCTGCCGAAGGCCAACGCCATCGCAATGGCCAAGAAAATCGCCGGGAGAACCGCCGCGACCGCAACAACAATGATCGCCGCAACCGTGGCCGCAACCGTTCCGAACGGGAAGACAATGCCGCCCCGGCTGAACCGGGCAGGCAGGAACAACGGCAATCCAGGCAAACCGAAAAAGACGCCGCTGTCCATATGGAACAGGACATGACGGATCGGACGCCACTCGAAATCACCCTGCCCGCCCCACGCGACAGCAAAGAACACGCCCATAGGGATGACAACCAGCAGCCCCAAAGCCGCCGGGAGCGTTCCCGCCGTGATCAGCGCCACCGGCAACCGCCAACAGATGACGGTGCTGTTGAAAACAGGGATGAAGCCGAAACACGCAGGGACAAAAACCGGCAGCAGCGCCAAGAAAGCGCCAACACTGCCGACCAACCTCCGCATGGCGTTATCCAAGAGCCTTCCGTAATACTGGCGCAGGAAACACCATCCGTTGTACAAGCCAACACCCTTGAAATGGCAATCCCAGAAGCGCCAGACTCCCGTGACGCCCCACCCTCTGTTGAGCACACAGCAGAGCCAGCGGAAACCCAGGATGATGAGAGCTTCACCGAAACGGCTGAACACACGGCTCGGGTGCCCCGTGAGCGGCGCAGCCGCACCCGCCGTCCCCGCAATAGCCAGAACCGGCAACGCCCGCCACGTCCGGCTACGCCTGAAGGCGAACAGCCCATGTTGATGCCAGAAAATATGGAACCCGTCATTATCGACCTGAGCGCTGGAAAATCGACAATATTGCGCCAGGAAACCAGTCACCTTCAGGCCACAACCAGCCCAGAAGAGCCTGGGCAAGCCGAAATGCCGGTGGTGGAATCCTCCGAAGCGGAAGCAACGGTTCCGGAAACCCTAGCGTCTGTGCCGATGGAATCCGTGGCGGAACTCCCCTCCCCGGACACGGCAGCTTCCACACCGCTGGAGACAGTGTCACCAGACCCAATATTTGTGGAAACCTTGGCTCCTGAGCCTCCGACAGCAGAATCTGCGGAAGTGGCACCCCTCCAGCCAACAGCGCCGGAACCCATGGAAGCCGTAGCCCTGCAACAAACAGAGGCGGAACCGCAGCCCGTTGTGCAAACGGAACCACCTCTCCCACAAGAAGCGCCCCCAACTGTGACGCCCATTGTGGCAGAACCAGCGCCAGAAATTGCCGCTATTGTGGCACCCACGGTAGCGGAACCAGTGCAAGAAGCCATCCCCACTGTAGAACCTCTGCTCGAGGAGACGGCTACAGTTGCTGAAACACCGGTTGAGGCACCGCCTGTTCCTGAAGACAGGCAACCGGAGCCTGCCTTGGTGGCCGAGGAAGAAACTGTTGCGCCTGTGCCCGCCAAAAAACGTCCATCATGGATGCATGCCGAGCCTGAGAAGCAATAACCTAAAGGTGAGTGCGGCGGATATGCTCCAGCAAGCCTGCCGCCGCATCCTCCACCATATCAAGCACACGCTCAAAGCCACTGTTGCCGCCGTAATACGGGTCTGGCACTTCGTCCACGTTCCAGTGGGAGGCGAACTTCATGAACAAATGGATGCGCCCAAGCTGTTCCTGCTGCGCCAGATAACGCAAATCTTCCAGATTGGAACGATCCATCGCCAGAATGTAATCAAAGCGATCAAAATCCGACCCGTCCACCTTGCGGGCGCGTTGCCCGGACAAATCCACCCCACGGCTGCGGGCAGCCGCCTGCGAACGCTGGTCGGGCGGGTTGCCAATGTGGTAGGCATGGGTTCCTGCAGAATCAATCAGGATATGCCCTGCCAACCCTTGCGACTTGACCAGATCCTCAAAAACACCCTGAGCCGTTGGGGAACGGCAGATGTT
>NZ_JAYMYJ010000031.1:0-3445 GCF_035668035.1 Candidatus Thiothrix phosphatis
TTTCGCCGTGCATGGCTTTCCAGCGGGCTTCGTCGGCGGAACCGGCGTAATCGCCACCGTCTTCCGGCTTGAAGTGATACCAGTTGAGTACGTCGGGGATTTCCGCACCGCCACAATTGCCCTGGAAAATTTGGTGCACCGGCAGCCAGGCATTGGCGTATTTTTCTGGCTCATTATCAAAGATGTGTTTGCAGCCATCAGAGCAGGTGTGGAATTTCTCGCCGTTGTACTCGCTGGCACGGTAGGCAATCTGCATCGGGTCGCCGTTGCTGACTTCGGTAAAGCCCATCGGAATCTGGCAAACCTGGCACAGTTGCGGCAGGCCCATATTGAAGAAACGCTTACCTTCCTTGGCCATCTGCGCCCACATTTCGTAGCGCGGGCGGTAGTACTTGTCGAAGGTTTCCGGGTATTTCTCAGACAGCCAATCCATTTTCTTCTCGGTTGGCAGGCCCAGGTTGAAAGCCGCGGCGTGAACGTAGTTGTAGAAAATGCTGAAAACCTGATGGCTCAGATGCTCGGCTTCGGCAGTCGCCTGCTCGTGGAATTTCGGCATACGCAGACCGTAGCGACCCAGGTCGTTAAACAGTGCACCGGCGTTTTCCACAAAGTAGATTTCCCAGGCTTCCTTCCAAGACATCGGGCTTTCCGGCAGCATGTAATCCTGCATCATGGAAACCAGCGCCAGTACGCGGTAAGCACGCCAGAAATGCTTGTCGATCCAGCCCTGTACAATGGGCAGGTTGTCTTCGTGCTGTTCCACCAGGAATTTGATGATTTCCAGCCCCAGGGTCATGTGGCGGGATTCGTCAGACTGGGCAGAGAAGCCAAAGGTCACGGTCGCCATATCGCCATTGAAGGCGGCACCAGACATAAAGGGCACAAACAGCAGATTGGTCAGCACGTATTCAAACGCAAACGAAACCGAGGTAATGAACTCAAACGGCCCGGCTGATTTGGCGTCATCGAAATAGGATTTCGGCACTGACAGATACCACACCCGGTCATGCATGTGGAACGGGTCATGCAGGCCGCTGAAATGCTTGTTGTAGTGGCTGATGGTGTGAATCTGGGTCTGCGCGTGACGCAATTCATCAATGGATTGCATCTGGCAGGCAATCTGCGCACCTTCGCCGCTGAACTGGCGTGCTAAGCGGGCAAAGCCACGATGCGCCTGATATTCCAGCGGGGTAACGCCCTGGATAAACAGTTTCAGCGCATTGATATAGCTGGCGTCGGTTACGTTCATGTGCGCATTGTTTTGCGCGAAGCTATCCATGACGGCATACAGCTTTTTGTCTTTTTCCGCCTGGTATTTCCAGTAAGCGTCAACCGTCAGGCGGAACGGGTCTTCCCATTTGCTCCAGTCGGTGATCTTGATGCCTTCATAGGTTTCATTGGAAAACACTTTTTCGCGCGGCTGGTAGGTTGGTTCCCAGCCAAGGCCACGGGTGAGCAGTTCGTAGCGTTTGCGCATGTTCAGTTTTTTGGCCATGTTCAATCCTCCTCTTTAGTGGCGGCTAATGCGGAAATAGTCGTCGTCTTCGTCGATGTTGCCGGACAGGGACACCAGGGTCAGGTGCATTTCCTGCAAGTCAACGTCACGGCCTGCTTGTTCGGCCACCACGTCGCGGGTGATGCCCAATTCGCCCAGACCTTCGATGCGCACCATGCCGGGCTGGTAATCCAGCGTGGCTTGCGGGTTTTCCTGCTCGAACGCGCTAATGAAGGGCTGCGCTTCCGCTGTGTTCTGAAAAATCACGAATACTTTGCTGTCAGACATGTTGTCCTCCTCAAACCTTGATGCCTTGTTTCGCCAGCCGCGCCAGCAATTCCTGTTTCACTGCGTCGACCTGCTGCTGGGCGCTATCGCCAAACGCCAGGCTTGCAACTGGCAGGACGGCGGCACTCAGACGCTCGCTCCAGCTTTGCACCCAACCAACCAGCAATTGCTTATTGGCGTCGGACTCGGCAGCAGTCACCTTCATCAGGGCATTGCTCCAGCGCACAGTTTCGGCATACCAGTCATTCATGAACTGGGTCAGCAGAATGAGGGATGAGGCACCTTGTGCGGCGACTTCCGACATGAAGCGTTCGTAGACCAGCGGGTAGATCAGGCCGTCCATCACCACGTTTTGCGCGACCATGATTTCAAACCAGTCGGACAGGACAAAGGTGTCTTCCATGGCATGGCGCAAGGGTTGCCAAACCGGGCCGTTCAGCCAGGCTTCGCGCGCGGCCAGCAGGGTCGTTTCTTCGTTGCCGTCCAGCAGCAGGGCGATCCGCGACAGGTATTGGGCGATGCCGATGCGGTCAAAACCGTTGAACGAGGCCAGCGCGGTAATGGACGTGCCATAACCCCGGTCGCAGATGTCCTGGTTATTCATGTTTGCGCCGTATTCCGCATGGCGCAGCGGCACCAGCACCTGACGTACCTTGTCCAGTACTTCAGCAGGCGCACCTTGCAACAGGTTGTGTTGTTCGATCAGCTCGAAGTTTTTATCCATAACCTCCTGCTGTTTGGCGCGTGCTACCACATAGCTGGTGTAGTAGTACTGACGCGGGTCGGAGAAGGCGTACCAGTCCTGCATGACAATGGCCGTGCGGGTCGCATCGAACAGTTGCTTGTTTGGTTCCCAGGTGGGTGGGTAATGGAAGTTAACGGTTGGCTGAATGTCGAACGTGGCTTCCTGATAGCGCGACGCCGGTTTGTTTTCCCCCACGCGGCGGGCGGTATAGCCGTAATTGGTGCGTAGCGGCTTGATTTCTTTGGCCGCAAAGTTCAATGACATGGATGTTTCTCCTCTCTCTAGTGGAAACAAATGGTGGTGCTTGCGTTATTGCTTGACGCCGGGTCGACCGTAGCGCCATTTCAGGCGGTCATAATCGACTTGCGCCTGCTGTTCAGCCGTCAGCTCCTGGGCTTGCTGACGCTGACAAAAGGTTTTGAATTGCTCGAATGGCAACATCAGCTCCACGAACAATGCCGGGTCGCCGATGGAAAAATCGAATTCGACGAAACGGTTGTTGCGTACCCCGGTGACGCGCACAAAGCGGGGCTGTTCTGGCAATACAGATGAATCCGGTTGCATGTGATGGCTCTCCTCCCAAGCACTTGACCTTCGGTTAGACGTTAGTTAGCAAACGTCGTGCCAAATTGTTAATTTCTTTTTTATCATATAGTTGTGTTGAATTTGTGTAGTAAGAGGGCAATCGGCCTTAATGAATTCATCAGGCGGGGCAGACTGGATATGATGATATGGGCAAACCAGTGGTGATGGGTGCTGGCGCACCTTGGCAGGGCCTGCTGCAACCATTCGTCAGAAAAAGAAAACGCTTGGTGTTCCTTCCATTAATGTTTTGAAAATTTACAGGCGATAATCGTATTTCAAATTAATCTATTGGGAAATCCCCCGGCTTTGCCGGGGAGACGTGCATAGTTTGA
>NZ_JAYMYJ010000032.1:0-3426 GCF_035668035.1 Candidatus Thiothrix phosphatis
CGAGCCTTACGGCACGGTCGGCTCCGTCGAAATTCCGGCCGTTGTGTGGCAGCCCCCTCCCGACATTGCTTCCATACGGGCGAAGATCTTCTTGTACAGGTCACAATAGGGATCTTTCGTAAGAATGTCGCCGTGAACGCTGTAGGCTCTCACCGGGCATCCGCCGTGGCAGATGGCGAGGTAGTCACAATCCAGGCACTCTTCGGTTTGTATCAGAGAACCGGGTCTCATCTGGAACTCCCGGCGTGCATCGCTCCGTCGCAGCAGATCCGAGAGGCTGACCGGATCAAGAATGTTGCCAAAGCGATACTCGGGATAACTGCTGACCCAGCAGTCGCATTGGGCTACGTGCCCACGGGGATCGATACAGACAAATTCGTTTGCGCAGTTCTCGCGCCAGATGCAGAGCAGGTCTTTCGTGCCCTGCTCGAAGTAGGCGAGCAGCTTGTCGAAGGGTCCGATTCGTACACCTGCGTCCCTACCTCGTTTCTCCCAGATATCGGCCAGCTCCAGTAGAAAGCGGCTGAGGTCTTCCGTTTCCAGAGGATGAGCACACTTCACCGCTTTCGACATGCCTCCCGGGAAGGGCGTATTGACCTGAAAATCCCGGATTCCAAGACGGTCGACGAAATAGGAATAGAAGGCCTCCGCTCCGGCTTCGACGGTCCCGGCATTGGGTATCGCAATGACGCCAATCTCGATGCCGGCTTCCCTGGCCTCGAGAACCTTTCTTTCCCACAGGTCCTGATACTGTTGCGGCGTGCCACCCTTGACGCGGCGGTGGAGATTGGGGAAATCCATCGAAGTCCCCAGGCTGTTGCCAAACATTTCCGTGATGACCGGTTTCCATTTCGGGCCGTAACCAATCATGTTGGTCTGCAGGTAATTGCCTATTCGCTTTTCCCGGGCGGTCGCAATCTCCTGGACGAGTTCATGGGCGCGCTCGAACCATTCGGGTGGCTGGGTCATCACCTCACCGCCCTGCCAGTAGATGGACAAGGTGTCGATCTGCCGGTCCTGCATGTAGTCAAGGACCTTCCGGAGCACGACGGCAAGTTGATTCAGGGTAAGTCGATCTTCGGTTCGGGTCTCGAAGCAGTACTCGCAATCGGCGTTACAGCGCAGTGTGGGCAGCAGGATGAGGGAAAAAGGAGGCTTCACGCAGCTCCTGTCCCGTTCGTCGGGCATGCAGCGAGATCGCTCCGCAACTCCCTTGCTGCCTCGGCGAGCGTCCGGAATAGGACCTTGACGGTGTCGCAGCGATAATTCCTAGCGGGCCATTTGAAATAGCCGGAGCAGCTATCGACGAATTCGCATCCTCGGCATTCCCCCCCTTCCGTGATCAACCCGGCAATCTGCGCGCTGACAAATTCGTTGAAATCGGATGGCGGCGCCATGCCGATGAATCGCTTGCCGACAGTCTCTTCGTTCTGGTCGGTTACGTAGCGGATCCGGCGAGGATCTTCCTCCTGCACGGCCCAGAGGCTCACTGGCTCCTGGCGAAAAAAAGCCAGGAAGAGGCTGTGGAAGAACTCGACGGGCACCGAGACACTCGGCCGGTAAAGGTAATCGCTGGCCACGCCAAGCAGCTCTTCGGCGAGGGAATGCGCTGGCTGAGATCCTTCGAGCTTCACTGCGAAATCAAGCGATATCGCCAGCCTCACCACCTTGCCGAACCCAGGCGCAAAAGGCACCGAAACCCGAACTGGTCGGTCGGTCAGCAAGGGCGAGTACTTGTAGAGTAGCGGCAACTCTTCGGTCGGCTTTTCCACCACCAGATCGAGAGGAGTCCCGCATTCCCAGCGCAACAGGCCGTCCACCGGCGCACTCAGGCCGAGGATCTGCACATAGGCGAGGTCGTCGCAGTCCTTCGTCGAGAGTGCTGCGCTGATCAGGTCGGGATCCCGGGAACGAACCACGAGATGACGTCCCCGATAGGCATCGACCAAGGCAAGCGGGACGTTGTACAAGAGTGAATCAGTCAAGAGGCGTACTTTCGCGGACTACCAAGGATATCGCCGTTGATTGACCGAGGACATCGTCTTCCCGTGGTGACGCGCGGAAACCGAGACGTATGCATCTGCTATCCCGCTTCCCGCGCCAGGCAGTACGGGAAGGGGAAAAGAGTGAGCGGCTAGAAGCGGTTGACCCAGGAACCGCCGCCATTGATCCAAGTGCCGCCACGGTTGGCCCAGGCGCCGCCACGATTGGCCCAGGCACCGCCTCCGCCCGCGCGGTTGGCCCAGGCACCGCCTCCGCCCGCGCGGTTGGCCCAGGCGCCCGCCTCGGCGTCCGGCACAGCACCCAGTTTCAACATTGCCCCACCGAAGAGGGCGCTGCCGATGACGACCTTGGACCACTTGTTGAGACTGCGGAGGAAGTCTCTCCGCCCCGTCAACATCGGGTCGTCGGCTGTATTGTCGTCAGTTCCCTGCTGTGATTTCATATCGTCTTTCATATTCAACCTCGGTTTCCTGCTCGCAAAAATCCGGCCATGACCCCATAGGAACTGGTCTCAAACCAGAGGCAAAGTACCATGCGGATCGGTTCGACGGCCTCATGCGCTTCACTCAGGAAGGTTTCAAAAAAAATTTGCGAAAGCTGATCAATGGAATCCCCGCGTTTTCCCAGTCCAGCAATGAATTTCCGCAGGTTGTTTTTTGAACGTTCCTCAGATGCTTTCGCCGGCCCTACTACTCGGCACCCAGCCGGGAAAAGTGCATGCTGACAAAACGCCACTGGCCTTTCTCCTTTTGCAAGGTTCCGGACATGTTGAAGGCGCGTTCCCGCGTTTCCTGGTCGATGGGGGCTTTCATCGTGGTGGTCATCGCAAACCAAGCGATGTTACCGCTCGCACCGGTTGAAATCCACTGGTTGCTGAAACTGATGCTGTTCGGCTTGAACTTGGTAAAGAACTGAGCGTAAGCAGCGGAGATCCCTTCCCCGCCCAGATAGGCTTCGCCAGCACCGGTACCCAACAGGACGGCACCGGGCGACGAGGAATAGGTCGCCATCACGCCCTCGAGATCCTGCGCGTCAAACGCCTTGTTGTGACGTTCAACCAGGGACTGCACTCCGGGCAGGGGGACTGTTTTCGGGGATTCCGCCAGACAGGGAGAAGCCATTGCCCCACAAACAGCCGTCACCAGGACGAAACCCCGCATCGCATACATCAATGATCTCCTTTCGTAATCAAGCTGCTTGGAAAATTACCGGCTGAATCGGCTCGAAAAGTCCACGCCTGAACACAATCGATACGTTACGTTCCCGACCCAAGAAAACGGCTAATCAACACTCCTTGAAGGGTAGAAGACGCAAAGGGAAAACACAAGACAATTTTTCGGCGGTGTCCGTGACCCCTGTTATTTATTTAACGTCAGTTCGGGATAAGTTTGGGAGACGGCGAGAGCCGGCGGAAGTCCTGAA
>NZ_JAYMYJ010000033.1:0-19897 GCF_035668035.1 Candidatus Thiothrix phosphatis
CGTGAGGGATCTGTCCAACCGGGGCCGGTTGCGGAGGAGCGGTGCTCCGCGAAAGTCCGCCTTTGGTCCTCGCGAGTGGCGAGTGATCGCAAACAATAAAGTCTATCTGGTAACTGAGCTTCCCTCGGTTGTTCGTCTTCCAAAGGGTGGGGTTCATGCTCCCTGTTTTTCCTGATTCTGCCTGCCGAGCCACTTTTCCATGAACTGAACAGGCGACAGGTAGCCCAGGCTCGAATGCTGGCGTTTCCGATTGTAAGCTGGTGGCCTTCATGGCGGCAGGGCTGGCATGACGTACGCCATGTCCCCGCTCATTCTGGAAGCTATTGAACCAACTCTCGGTGGGCGCGTTATCCCCGCCATTGCCCTTGCGGCTCATCGAACAGATCATGCCGTATTCCTTGAGCTTGTCCTGAAACGCAGGGCTGGCGTACTGGCTACCGCGGTCGGAGTGATGCCTCAGACCCGGGGCAGGCCGGCGGCGGAACCACGCCATGGTCAGGGCGTCCGTCCCGAGGTCTGCCGTCATGCGGGGTTTGATTGACCCGCCCACGACTTCCCGGTTGAACAAATCGAGCACGATGGCCAGGTACAGCCAGCCTTCCTCCGTCCACCAATACGGGATGTCCGAGGTCCTGAGCTGATTGGGTGCCGTGGGGGTGAACGGGCGAGCCCACAGGTTCTCTGCCACCGGCAGGGCGTGGCGCGAATCCGTCGTCACCTTGTAGCCTTGTAGCGGCGCTTGTGGCGGGCGTGAATCCCGTTCTCGGCTCGCAGCCGCGACAGTTCCCTCTCCTTCTGGTGTCACCATCCGGCTGCCCACCCCGTTTGGCGTCCCCTTCGCCGCTGCCTTCACCCAGTTACGCAGGGTCTGCTCGACCAGCCCCAATTGCTTGGCCACCCCTCCCACACTTTCTCCTGCCTTCCCCCGCTTGACCGCCAGGTCCCTGAACTCCGGCGTAAAGGCCGGCTTCGCGATCTTCATTTCTCGCTCCTAAAGTGACTGAATCATACGTCACCCTGGGAAGACGAAATTTCGGGGGAAGCTTATAACCATGTGCCTATCATTTTTTGTTAACAGCGAGTTTCGTTGCACCCCCATGCTGAGTGACCCGTGGCCTGCACCTAAGCTTGACAGCACCCTTCGAGAACGATTCGTCCGTCGCCTTGCTTGACCAAACGTAGGCCTCTCCTGCTTTGAGTAGGGCCATGCGCTCAGGCGTCACATTGCCCAGCGCAGCATTCGCCTTCTGGATGTGCTTCAGCCAAGCAGGCGAGTTGAACTTGTGCATGATTATCTGGCTGGACAACTCGATCAGACTGACTGGTACAGACGGCGGGTCTTGGCTCGCCACCATGATGCTGACACCTTTGTGCCGCATCTCTCTTACCACTTCGATGAGTCCAGCAACCAGGTCAGGACTCTCGATATATTTGTGGGCCTCATCAAACACCACCAGCTTGTTAAAGCTACGCCCATCGATCCGTGCGTCGGCAAACAGCTGCAGGAGCACAACGAACAATCCGAGTGCCTCGTCCTTCTCGATGAATTCGTCCCGAAGGTCTACGATAATCAGCCGGCCAGGCTTCACCACATCGGTGAGCGAGGAGTCGTCATTGATGTACTCGGCAGCCAAGTCAAGGCGCATCCGAGCCAGTTCCTTCAGGTGATCAGGAACCGACGACGCATCAATGCCCGCGCGCAAGCCATCAAGGGTGATGTCATCGCGCATTGCCTTCATGATGCGTATGATCTGGCGGATATAGGCGGCCTGGTTGCCCACGGCACCCATCAAGAACTTCCAGTGCGACGCTTTCAGCTCTGATGCAGAGAACTGCAAAGGTCGCACTTCAATGTCCGGGTATTCGGCCTGCCGCTCTTCGATCTTGTCTGCAGGCACGAGGAGCAAGACATCCGCAAGCGCCTTCGGCCCTGCACCATAGACCTCTTTCAGCACTCGAACCTGATCGTCCACATTGTTTGCCCCTACCATAGAAGTGAACTCGGGCTTGTAGTCCATGGTCGGGCTGTAGTGGAAGATCACCGTGGACAGCGGTTCTGGCAGGCAATTGATACCAGGGATCGGCAGTGAGGCCATCTCTGCAACACTACCCAAGGTGTAGCTCTTGCCGCCGCCCTGAACACCGAACAGGCTGATGGTGTGGGTCTGATTGAGATCTAGCGCTACTTTGCGCCCAGACACCTCGCCAATCAGGCCGTACTGTGGTGTTGCCCCAGTGGCGCCAAGCATGATGTCGTAGGGAACGCGATGATCGGGAGTCTCGCCTTCTTGTGACTGCGGTTGCGCAATGGACTCGCTCTGAGGAGCGACCACATCTACGGCCCGAACAGAAGACAAAGGCGCTTGTGCCGTGTTCGAATCCGGAGCCGACTCGCCCGCCGGCGATGGTGTTGTTTCAGTGCTTGGAGGCTGGGCGGCTGCCTGCAGCACGGGAGCGGGTTCCGGCGCACGCACATGCGCACTGGGAACCACTTCGGGTTGCTTGTAGGTCACTCGTGGGCTGTCGTCCCACGCGAGCGTTCGATCACGCGGCGGGCTGAGGAAAGCTGCCTTCTCAAATGTGGGAACGGCCGGGGCCAACTCCCTACGGCGAAGCAGTTCCTGGGTTACCTTTCGTTCCGTGTCGGCGGAGCGAGCGAACTGGACGCTGGCCATCGTTTCGGTGTCAGCCACGTCCGACTCCACCAACTGCCGGATCAGATCACTACCGATACGATAGAACTCGATGCCGTTCTCGTACTCGGCTGGTTCAGTACCTGGTTTGCTGAAGTCAAACACCACGGCGCTTCGCGTGAACTGCAGGGTGTAGGGGCGCTCATCGAGGCGTCGCAGGAAGTAGTGCGCCTCTTCAGCAGCTTCTGGCAAGACGACGTCATAGCGCTCTGATCGATCCAAGTAAAAGCCCAGAAGTGCAGCAAGATCGCGATTCTTGATGGGCCGGTCAGGACGGTCTGTTTTAGCCATCCTGGGGTCAAAGTGATAGGCCAAGACGCGCTCGGACTGAGCGATCTGATCAGCGATGGACGCCTTCAGCTGCGCGTAGGCAGCCACTTCGCCCACCTGGCTGTAGCACTTGACTTCGACCAGCCGGCATGTCACCACACGATTTGTTGGGTCGAGGTCGAACAGAGCAAGGTCAGTCCGGCGAAAGCTGACTTCATCGCCCATTTCCTCTGCGCTCTGCTTCAGCGCCTTGTACAACTCCAAGTGCGCATCCAATGGCACGACAACTTGGTTCTGGAAAACGCCCTGGTGTTCGAGGAACAAGCGCGAGAGCGCCAAGCCCATCGCCTCGGCCCGCTGAGAAGAAGAGGACAACAGCTTCAGGGCCAACCGTCCGGATAGCGACCGAAGCTGATCCAGCAACACCAAGGCATGTCGGCCCGTATTGGGCAGTCCGTACTCACCCAAGATGGGGATCAGCAAAGACTCAAGCTCCGCAACAGATCGGGAAGTGATCGCCAAGCGATGGCTCATTGCGTTCGCCATATCGGGCGAGTGATCGATCAGATAGTCCGGCCGCGTGGCATGCCGCCGATGGTCAAAGAACTCGATTCCCAAGTTCCGATCAATCGTGAGCACCCAGTCACTAACCTCGTGCACCTGATGGAGCATGGCGCGCTCATCAGCGGACAAGCTTAACGCAACCACAGGACGTGCATGCGGCAAGTATTGACTGCGTGCAACCGTCGCCACGGCGACCGAGACAGCGCGGGAGATGCTCCCCATGAGGTCGGATAACGCCTCAGCGCCCTCCAGAGCTTGTGCGACACCATGCAGCGGCCGACGCAGCCAGGTGATGGACTGCTCGTCCTCCAGATAGACCACTTCGAAGGGCTGAACCAGTCCATGGACAAAAGAGGAGTCATCACTATCCTGAACATCAACTGCTCGGATTTCCTCTGCCGGGAACAGGTCAAATAAGAAGGAGAGGTGCGCCGCATGCAAATCCGGGTCATCGCGGAATTCCTTGATCGCGCGGATGGCCAATCGCAACTTGGGGAGAAGATAACTGTTGGTCGGCGTCGAGAACGCGTCTGCCTCTTTGGCACTGGTTCCCGAGTCTGGCGACAAGAGTTCCAGCAACGCTTCCCCGGTCGAAGGGGCGGCAGGATCTAGCACGAAGAGCCGGACGTCGTAACGCAGATCGGCGAAGTCGGGATGTCGCTGGAGTGCCAGCAGCACCTCGGCTATTGCGCCTGAGCGCCCCGCGTTGAATGCGTTGATCGTCAGCGTCTCCACATACGGGTGTTGGACCAGATAGCGCTGCACGCGCGCGGCAAGATAAGCACTATCGATCGTTGCCCCGCCTATGGCTGGCTCTGGCAAGCCCAAGGCAGCACAAACCTCCCCAATCAAACCACGGGGGTCCTTTTCATCGGTCGCCGCGTACAAGGACCAGAACGGGTTGATGTTGTCCACAGCCAGCGCTGTCCGCCCCAGCTCCTCACCGAAGGGAACCACCGGCGGAAATGCCGCTGGTGCAAGCTGCTTGATCACTGCGTCACGTGTCGGGATCACAAATTCTTTGTTGCTTGCCCGGCTCTGTTCCATCCAGGCCTGGCCGAGATGGCTCCATGCAACATGCCAGTTGGCACGCAAAGGATGCGTTGGCCCGAGCAGCACTGCATCTCGTCGCCTGCCTTGGTAGTCTTCCACCACGAGCGCCACTGAATCTATGGTGAGCGCATAGCGAAGTTCATCCATCGCTTGCCGCGCAACGGCCGTCTCTGTTGAGCTGGCACGTGCAAGCGCTGTGTCGATCCAAGCCAAGTAGGCGGAGGCGTAGTTCTGAGCCGGCTCCTGAAGGGACAGAAGATCGCTGGCCTGCATGATCAGCCGTTGGTCCCCCTTGAGGACTGCGGCGAAGAACGACTCCCGAGCATCCCGGAATCGAGTGACCTCGTCCGAGACCGGCCACTTGAATGACGTCGTAGATCGGGTGGCAACTCCCGATGCGCTGATCGAAAGTCTCAAGCGGTTAAGACCTTGCAGGTCTTCAAGAAACGCCCGCTCCAGGTTCGCCAAAAGGCTGGAAACCAAGACGTTCGCCTTACCCTCCTTGCCCAGGCGAATCTCCAAGGTTTCGCCGCTGGCTATGGCCTTGCTACTGCGCTCCACCCAGCCGCAGCCGGTCACAGTAACGGTTTCAGGATCCCGATCCTGAGTCACCGCCGCAAAACGTGCACGCAGCAGCGCATGCATCAAGCTCGCCTCACGCGGGACCGCACGCTGTGGTGGTTCTACCTCCACCTCGTCGTCGGTGACCACGTAGAAGAGGTCACTTTCGTTGGGGCTGGCGTGCGTCTCCGCTGCATCAGTGTTGAAGCGGATGGGATTGCCTTCTCCGTCCGCGAGAGGGATGCGATCACCGTCCTCGGTCTCTGCATACACCCGCACGTAGTGCCAGCCTTCCTCCCAGTCGATCTTGCCAATCGCCGAAAAAGCAATCACGCCGGAGTCGGTTCCTTTGGTCCAGGCGGCTTTTCGCCTACGCAGGCCAGTCGGGCCGTTGTCGCGCGACACAACCTCTGCCACAAACCGCGACAACCCTTCGACCTTGGACGGCACCGGGTCAACACGGAAAGAGACACTGAACTTCTTGAGGCCGGTTTTTGAGATGGGAAGCACCTTGTGGCCGATCAACTCAGCCAACCGGGGGTCTTCGTTGTCATCCTTCACCACGGGCAAGTCAGGCAGTGCGACATCGCCGATGTAGATGGCGTCGGGGTTGACTCCACCGTCCTCGAACAACCATTTGTTGAACGCAAGCGGCCAATTCACACGGTCACGAACGATGGCTTGCGTCCACTCCTTGGGATTGGAGACGCCGATGCGGGAGAAGAACTCGCCCAGCTGCTTGCAGAACACAGGGTCCAGCAAGCCCAACTCAAGCGCGCGAACGCGCTCCGTCTTTGTCGACCAGGTCACGCGTTCAACGCACTCACGGTTGCGCGCCACCCGTGCAGGCGCGCGCTCGGCCTGCTGGAACAACTCAAAGTCCGGCACCAGAGCAAGTTCAAATAGCGCTGCGCCCATCGCGTCCGGATCAAACTCATTGATCTGGCAGGTGAGCAGGTAACGAGCCACAGCAGCGTCATCGGCATACCTCCAACGGCCGTCACGCCGCCGCAACTCGCTCAAGCAGGCCTCTACGGCCATCCGCAAGTTGCCAGGAACTTGAGCCAGCAACTGCCCATTCAGCTCCGCATACGCGCCATCGATCGAGACCTCTTCGAACGTCGCGACGCCAAAAGAATCTTCCGCTGAAGCACGCAGGTCATTCGGCACAAACACCAGCAACGGGGGCCGAAGCTCATCGTTGGGAAGCGGATTCCGCAGCTCAACCAGCTTGGTGCTGCTGACGGCCATGTCCGGTGCCATCGCTCGCAAGCCTTCGTCCGCCAGTACCACGACGTTCGCTGCCTGTACGGCAGCCCGCAGGCCACCTGCCAAGCGAATCATCAGCTCCCGATCCAAGTCAGTGACCCGCATGCAATGCCCAAGCTCGCGAGCGGCAAGCAGGTGGGATAGCTTTGGGAGCAGGACCGATTCCAGCGCGGCGTTCAGTTCTTGATTGGTGAGTTCACGCAGTCCCTGACTCATGCGCGCGCTCCTTCGTTTCGTTCTGCAATCGTGTAGCGCGGCACCACGGTCTGGGTCACGTAGGCATCAGACAAATCTCGATAGAAACCAATCTCGCGCAGGCGTCCAGTAAATGCCTGCACATTGCTGCGGAGGGCCTTCCGTTCGTCGATGGTTGGACCACTGAACCCCTCACCGGGCGGCAGCTGATCGATGTAGAGCCCGTAGCGTTCGCGCAAGAATGACAGCAAATCGTCGATCCGCATCTCGCCGGTGAAGTAGCCCTGGTCCCCACCGGGTCGCAACACCGCGATCTGCAGTAACACTTCCAGCAGGCGACTCTCCAGCGCAAATCGCCGAGGTGCGTTTCGCGCACGGGTCTGGGCAAGCAGCGCACCCGACTTGTTCTTCAACATCGTCGCGTCCAAAGACTCGATGATGTACCTCCGATGGAAGGCGCCACGCAGAGCCACCAGAATCTCGATGTAGGTCTCGAAGTCCGAGAGCCCCATCTTCGTGATGGCTTCGACCTCTACGTCCAATCCCGCATCACCTTCAGACAAAGATTCCAGCAGCCCGGCCAACCGTTCACCAAAGAACTTGTCCCGCTCTTCCGCGAACGGCTCTCCTTGCAGACCGTAGAGTTCGCCGACCGAGAACACGGAATTCAAGGGCCGGATCAGTTTCCCTCTCCGAACGAGGTGCTCAGAAAATTCGTCTAGCTTCTTGGCGACGAAGTACGCTCGTACAAAGCTAGGAATGCGCCGGTAGTAGCCATCTGCGCTGCGCTCCGCCAGCGCTGCTGTAGAGGACTCTGAGCTTCCCGACAGATCAACGAACAAGCCGAGCTTGTAGGGGCAGTCACCCTGAGGCTCGCGTTGCTCGCGGGGCTTCATGGGGCATGCCGATTCAGCGCACAGCGAGTTGGCCCCCTCCAGCTTCTGCCAGGCAGGCAGCAGCTTCAGCAGGCGAAGGTGGTATAGCGCCAAGTGGAACGACAACAGCACCTTCAGGTACTCCACCATCACCGAGCGCGGCATGAAGGGCTTGTAGAACAGCAGTCGCTGAATGTCCTCGGCCATCAGATCGGCTGAGCCGATACATAGAGGCGCAAAACGATCTCCGCCCGCGCGCGTGTCCGCCGTGTCCTTCCTCTGCGATAGAAAGTGCAGCAGCGTCGCTGTCTCAATGTCTGTCAGCGCCTTGTCGTTCAGCTCTCTTGTGAGCTTGTCGAACCCGTCGAAGAAGAAGCCTTTGAGATGCTCGATCGCCTTGTGGCCAGCGAGGTGGCGCGCGTGGTGCAGCATCTGGTAAAGATGCTGTGCAGCCCCGTAGTCACGCGAGTGCTTCGGGTTGCGAAAGCGATAGGTATAGCCATGCAGCGGTCGCGGCCCTGCCACGGCGGCGTTTTTCTTGCCTCGGTTCACGATGTCCATCAGGTGGGTTTCCACCCAGCGTTCCACCATGTCCCGGTGCTGCGTGAAGCCCAAGAACTTGTCGCTGGCATCCAGGACGTCATCAACGAACTTGTCTACGGTCAGCTCGCGCTTGTCGCGGAAAACACTCGGATAGCCCCCATGCTCCAGTCGCTCGAACAAGCCCGTGAGCACCCGATCCATCTCGATGGTCTTGAAGTCGAGATAGCTGATCTTCGGGAGTCGGAACTCCCTGTCCTTCTTCTGCAATGCCATCAGTTCCCCCTGGCGCCGCTCTCCGCGGCTTCTTCTCGGCGAGCGTCCCCCACAGGGCCGTGCAGCAAACGCATCTCCACCCGACCATCGTCATGGCGGGCCAAGCGGTAGAAGTCGTGCCCCGTGGTGGTCAGCAGGATTTCGCGGTAAGGCTGAGCGTTGAGGCTGTTCTTGAACACGCCAAGGCAGAGATAGAACCCCTGCATCTCTTCAACGCTTGGCCGATAGCCTTCATTCAGCCGCACCAGCATCTCGAACACGTCGAGGTTGATGATCAGCTCGCTGCTGATGGCACCTGCGCCTTGGCCTTGGTACTTCAGCAGCAGACCGGTCGGCAGGTGTTCAACAAAGCGCGCCTTGGCCGCAAAGTCTTGTACCTGCAGCCCAAAGCCCTCCACGGGGAAGAGCCGGTAGCTACGAACCGTACCGTGTTCGACCTGCCGCAACTGCAAGGCCAGGCTGGCTCCAAGGCGTTCCGGGCGCTGCAGCCCCTCGCCTCGGTTGATTGCATGCAGGATGTCGCTCGTGAGTTCATCAATGGGTATCTCGCCTCGAACGATCTCCACCATGCGTTTGGCGGAGCGATAGGGCAGCATCTTTTCCCAGCTGGCGTCACGCCGCTCAAAGAAGTGCTTGCGGCGTGCCATGGCCACGTACTCGCGATGCTTCCGCGCCCGGTGGCGAACTGACGAGTCAGACACGCCACGCGGCAGATCGCCGAACAGGCGCTTCAACACATCGAAGTCAAACTGCCCTCGGCGCTCGAAGCGGAACAGGGCGCGGTCATCCGGCTGAACAAAGTCCAGGCCTCGGTCGAAGCGGGGGTCCTCCTGCTTGCCAACATCCAAATCGCTCAGCAGCGTCAGCAGCCGGTCCGAGGTGGCTTGCCCGCCACCCATCCAGCTGTTGAAGTAGAAGCTGCTCGCCACGTCATCGTGCTTGCCTGAAGCGTAGAGCGCATGAATCTCGCCACAGTCGCGATTGCCAATCAGCATGAACGACAGCGCTGAACGCAGGTCGCGCATCGTGATGTGCAAGCGCCCGCGCAAGTGCGCCATCGTGTACAGCGTCTTGAGGCGTTCCAACAAGCGCGGCCCGGCGATCTCATCCTGGAAACTGCGCGCGTTGTGCAAGGCGTAGCAACTGTCTTTCAAGTCACACTGCTCACAAGCAGCCCAGTTCTCCGGGCGGACGATGCTTCGCATCGTGCGCTCCAGAATCGACCCGCCCTCAGCGTTGCTGGCGTCATCGGCCACAACGCTGCGCAAATTCAGATTCACAACCGCCACGCCAGACTCTGCTTCCCCGGTAGCAAAGGCTTGCCGAACCAAGGCCGTGAGTGCCGGGAAATCCCGTTCATGCGCAGTGAGGAAGTCCACCAAGCGGCCCTCGTTGATCGCAATCAGTCGCGTTTCTTGGGGCCTCCAGGAGGCTGCATCGTTGCCCTTGAACGGGGCCAAAAAGTCCAGCAACACCTGGTTGTTGTCTTTGTTGCCCTCGTCTTGGCTGCCGTCGTAGTTGATCAGGTAGCGGCTGCCGTCCAAGTTCAGCTCGCTGCCGTTTGCCAAACCACGATTGACGGAGCCGCCGCGCGCTTCGACCTCTTTCTCCAGCCGTTGCAAGAAAGCGGTCTTGCCGTCACCGGCGTTGCCCGAAATCAGCACGAGCCGGAACTCCCCCTGCAATACCGCAGGCAACAAGGCACGGTCCAGCGCGGTGTCCACATAGGCTGAGAACCCAAGCGCGTCCATGCCCCGCGTACCCGCATTGCTGCGCCGGCTTTGACTGTAGAGCGTCAGCAGGTGTGATACGAACGCATTGGTGTTGGGTGCCGATTGAGCCACGGCGGGCTGCCCGCTACTCACCGCCGTCACCATAGCCGCCAGGCTGACCGTCTGCACACGACGTGCGTGGCGAACTTCTGCTAGCGCATCGCGGAAATCGACGGCCGTGTGGAAGCGCTCTGCCCTGCGCGGCGCAATGGCCTTAAGCACCACGCTCACCAGCTCTGGCGCTAGGTCAGCAAAGCCCGACAGTTCACGCGGGTCTGGCGCAGGCTTGTTGATGGGCGGCTCTGTGGTGTCCCATGGGTAGCGGGCGGTCAATGCCTCGTACAAAGTCACGCCCAGCGCATACAGATCGCGGTCGGCGCGCTCGCCGTTGTGCGGAATGACCTCTGGGTCAAAGTCCGGCGGCAAATAGCGCCGCGAGCCCCCGCCGCGCGACTCCTTGTCGTCGGCCCGCACCGACACGTTGAAGTCGATGATCTTGGCGCCCTTCTGCGTCCACAACAGATTGCGCGGCTTGATGTCGCAGTGATGGAAGCCTTGCGCATGCAGATGCACCAGCCCCTCAATTACCTGCTTGCCCAGCTCCAGCGCATCCTCGGGGGACAGCAGGCGGTCGTGGATCATGTCGCCAACGTCCGAGCCCTCCACGTACTCAAAGACAAGATAGGGGATATCGCGTCCTGGGATGACGTCGCCGTACAGCACTCGTACGACGTGGGGATGTTCCGGAATGCTGACCAGATTCCGGTATTCCTTCTTGAGACGCTCCAGCGTTGAATGCCGGTCGCTGACGATGAGTTTCACGGTGCGCGCTATATCGCCCAAGGTATCGATCACCTTGTAGACCACGCCAAAACTTCCCCGTCCCAATCGTTTCTCAACGACCAAATTTTTGGTTAGCCGATGGCCTGCCGCCAAGTTCAGGTAGTCGGTCTGGGCATCATCGACTTCAACGACCTCGGGCTTCGGCCCCTCTGCAGCTTGGCTGGCTGCTTGCGCCACGGGTTGCAGCAAAGCATTCAATGCGGCCAGCGCGGCCGATGCGGTCAGCCGCTGGTGCTCATCAAAAGCGCACAGGCTCTGCAACCAAGCGTCAAAAGCCTCGTTCAGCTCCGGCCGCAGTGCCGAGGGTTTGTTGAGGAACTCCCCGGCCCGATCCCACACCGTGGTGGGCTCGCCCGCGAAGGGGCGCTCGCCGGTGAAGAGTTCGTAAAGGATGACCCCTGCGGAGAAGATGTCTGATGCGCTCGATGCGGCACCCGGCTCCCTGAACGCTTCGGGCGCCACATAGGCTTTCTCCACCAGATCAACAATGTCCGTCGCGATCGTCAGGCTGCGGTCCACACCGGGCTTCGCGAAGTCGAAATCGGTGATGCGTGTGGTGCCGTCCTGGCCAATCAAGATCGCGCCCGGCGTCAGGTTGCGATGCACCACACCGTGGTGATGCGCATGAGCCAAGGCCGCCAACAGGTCTTTGGCCACGCGCCACTTCTGGTCCAGCGTCAGCGCCAACTGAGGCCGAGCCATGTGCACTGTCAGCGCCTGGCCCGGCGCATCGTCCAGGATCAGGATGAAAGACTTGTCGTCATCGGTCGGGAAGAAATCCCGCGCCGCGACGATGTTGGGATGCAGCGGTAGCTTGGACAGCGCCCGGTAGGCATTGGCAATGCGGTTGACCTGCGCCTTGCGCACATCCTCAGGCTGATAGGGATCTGCCTGGTAGACCCGCAGGCGGGCCGTGCCACCCGCGAACGCGTTCTCGGCACGGAACTCGGTGTAGGCCTCCGCCGCCCCAAGCTTTTCTTTTACCTGCCAGTGTCCAAAGCGCTGCACGGCGGAAGCTGGCTTCACCACCTTCAAGGCATGCAGGATCAAGCCCTGCTGTTGCAGGATGTTTTTGGAGAAGCGCGCCGGGATGCGCGTGGCATCCTTGAAATAGCGCTCTGCATCCTTCAGCTTCACCACCCGGTCTGCATCGAGCTGCTCGCGGTCATTCAGGTGGGCATCGGGTGCGGTGAGCAGAATAGCGGCATCGACATAGATACCGTCAAGCTCATTCCGACCGGGATTAGCCTGAGTCACCAAACCCTTCACCGTGCGGGAATGGCCGCGCAGCTTGCCCAGCGGCGACGGATACGGCGCGCGCCCCTCCGGGTACCACTTGTTGCCATATACGTCGATGGTGCCGCGCGTGCCCTTCACGTCGATCAGGTACAGGGCGTGCGGGGTCAGCAATGCGATGTCGATCTCGAAGCGCTCGCCCTGCCGCTCGATCTCGAAGTTGTGAAGCAGAACGAAACTGTCTGGCAAGCGATCCCGCAGGTAAGCGATGGCGCTGCGCTCTGCATCGTTGACCGGCTGGCCTACTGGGATCACTTTCGCCATCAGCTTTCCTTCCTGACTTTTTCTTCGAGCCACTCAACCGCTGCCGCTTCCAGTTCGTTGCCCTTGTTCTGCGCGGTCACTGCCTTGCTCACGAGCATTGCGATCTCAGTGCGATCTGCTTCGGGTAGCCACGGCACCACAAGCTCGCTGATCAAAGAAGAATCTAGGCTCGGAATCGACGATCCGAATGCTGTTCCGACCAAAGCCCAGTAACCCGGCTCCGAGGCCAAAACGGCCCAGAGGTAAGCAGCATCCGATAAGAAATGACACCGAACGCGGACCAAGTGTTCGCTACCAGCTTGGCCAACGTTCATCGGCAGAGGCAGCACCGCGCGGCCGATGATTCCCCCCAGCTGGCCACTACGAGGAACTAAAACATCGCAATCCGATAGAAGAAGCCCCTCCAAATTCGGCGTCAGTGATCGCGACACCAGATACTCCGCACGAGGGGTCAACTCGAAGACAGATGAAGACGACAGGAACGGCACCCCGAAGGCGGGATCGGTGACCTTAAGTCGCGATCCTCGGTTCGGCTCAAAAACGGTCTCCACTCGATCACCAAGACGAGCACCACAGCTTGAAGCCAGTGACGCTCGGCCAGCTTCAACTCGTGGCGAGTAGTGGAATGCATCCATGCGCCCGCGCAATGTCGATGCCATAGGAGCACTAGCAATGAAGCTAACGTGCTCGCTCCAATCGATCTTGGATTGGAACAAGTCAAGAGCTGCGCGTCGATACTGTGAAGCTGCAACTCGCTCGGCAGCGGCAGCATCAACTGCGTGAGCCACCTCTTGTTCGAAAGTAGCCCCAAACCTCGGAACCGGCAGGTCGGCGATGTGCTCGGCCTCAATGTGTTGGATGATCGCGCCGTAGGTTCCCGAGACCACCAGAGGCACGCCGTATCGGCTCGATAAGAAAGCGTACAGGTAGCCGGAAGGAATTAGCTCCGGATTCGGTACTACCTTTAGAACGTCCTGCGAAGACCACACTCCATCCATATCTGGGCGAACGTAGGTCATCCGTCCAATCGTGCCTGAACACGAGATCATCATCATCCCAGGGCGCAGCCGCAGATAGGAAAGACGCCCAGATTCGGCATCCAAGCGGCGTAGCCGAGGTAGGGTGCTTAGATCGGCCAGTAGCATCGAGCCGCTACTAATGAATGGCACTCCATACTCAGCCGAGCCGACATAGTTGCGCTTGAACATCGGCCCGTTGTAGATGCCACCGGCATGACCCTTGGTCAGCGTGCCCAGTGCATCCTTGCGCACCTTCAGTTGCTTCAGGGTGTCGCGCGCCTCCAGCGCACCAGACATGTACGGGTTGCAGTCAAGCCGTCGACCGCCTTCCTGAAGCCAACCCGACCGAACAATGCGTGCGTTCTTGAAACTCGTAAAGGTCATGCTGCAACCTCCTGGGGGAACCACGCGATAAACGCTGCGTGCATCTCGGCGAAGGCCCCGTCGGTGCAACCCTTGATCGAGATGTGCTCAGCCAGCTTCTGGTAAACCGCAGAAGAGCGAGGTTGCCGGGTCTGCTTCAGTACCCATTCAGCGGCTTCCTTTGGTCGCGGTGGCTTCATTGCATCCGCAGGCCACCATCCGCTATCGGCCAGATATTGGCGGAGCGACTTGTCGCCCTTGTAGCGAAGCACCTCAGCCACCTGCGGCTTGTCCTGCCACAGCCAGTTTTCCAGCTCGGGCTCGATGGCGATCACCTTGACCGCCTCCTCGGCCCAGCCACTGGCCACCAGCTTGGCCGTGATGTCAGCAACGATGGCATCTTTGCCAGGCGAGCCTTCCCATTCGCAATCCAGCACCACGAGGGCGTGATGGTGGCTGCTCTGGTAGGGACGCAACAACTCGTGGCCCTTGGTGTAGACGCCGGGGTCGTTGCCGCCTTCGTCCACCAGCAGGTCGGCACCGACATCGGTGTTGATCTCGAAGGGCGCGCAGCCGAGACTCAGGTGCCAACGTTCGCGTTTGAAGTACCCACGGAAGGTGGCAGCCATGTTGCTGTCGGCCACCAAAATGACGCAGGGGCGCTTGTTCATCATCCGAGCACCCCCGCTGCGAATAAGCTGCCGAGATCGATGCCACCTCGCCACTCTTGCAGGCGAGGATGGTCCGTCCCGGCGACCATCTCAACGCCACCTTCGCTGGCCAGCCGTGCGCAAAGCAACTGGTCCAGCTTTGCACGTGCCAGCACTACAGGTGAATGCGATGACACCCAGACCTGGCTGTCGTACATCGATGAGAGCGACTGCAGGACCGCTTCAATGGCGCGCGGATGAATGCCGTTCTCTGGCTCTTCGGTCACCAAAATGGCGGGCTGCTTGCTGAGGTAGGGCAGCAGCGTCAGCGTGAGGATGCGCAGGGTGCCGTCCGAAAGGCCGGGTGACGGCACTTTGAAGTCGCCCTTGTAGCTGACCACGAAATAGGCATGGTGGTCGTCTTCACGTTCACGCACTTCGATGTCCTTGACCTGCGGCAACGCGGTTTGCACATGGGCAATCCAATCGGTATAGCGCTCACTGCGATAGTCGGCAGGCGCCGCTTCGGGAGCCCCCTCGCGCTTCAGCTCCAGTGCGAGCCAAGGGATGTTGCGGCCGTTGGCGGTGATGACCTTCGGCTGGCCCGGTGGGCTGGCTTGACGCATGGCCAACCAGTTGGGCTCAAGGAACACCGCATCGGTAGTCAGCAAGGTGTGCAGCCACCGTGCAGCGGGGTAACCCGCCTCAGACTCGAACAGCACGCGCGGCATGGCCAGCAGCGTCTCGGGTAGACCGACCTTGACTGCTTTGGCGTGCGGTGTTTCTGGCTTGAACTCCGATTCATAGCCAATCTCACGCTTGAGCGTGAGGTGCCAAAGTTTCTTGCTCGCTGCCGTTGCACCGTGAAAGCCCGCTTGTCGGCGGTCTGGTCCATCAGATTCGGGGAAGAGGAAGAGGTATTCGTAGGCCACCAGCAGTGATTGATCCGCACCGATGCGCAAGCCGATCTCGTAGCGGATGTGGGTCGGCCATTGACGGCGGTCTTCCTGCAAGGCTTGGCGCGAGCGCTCCGTGCGTTTGCTGGCAAACAAGCCTTCAAGCACCTTTGATTGCACTGCCTCAGGCAGGCGGGCTTCGACCGCCAGCGAGAAGTCGCTGCCGCGCCCGGCGAACACCAGTTCGTTCAGGCTGCCAGCACGCGGCGGCAATTCAGGCCGACGCTCCATGAACGGCGCGGAGACATTGTTGGCACGCGCCAAGTCACCCAAGAGAACGGGCAGGTCCAGCAAGGTGGTTTTGCCAGAGCCATTGGCCCCGACGAGAACGCGAAAGTCGCCGACATCGACGCCCAGGCGTTCGAAGCAGCGATAACGTGTGGCTTCAAGTCGCGTGATCATTTGCTGGGCTCCGGATGTTGGGCGCGGAACTCGGCATAGGCCTTGGCGATTTCGGGCAGGTCGTCGTCGAGGATGCGCTCCTTGCGGTGCAGCGTGCGCACTTGCAGACCGCCGCCGATGCGGACCTTCTCTTCGTGGCTGACATCCACCAGGATTTCTTCGCCGTCAGGGTGGCGCTTGTAGAGCGTGTTGCCACGGCGGTCGAAGCCCACCTTCTCAGCGACAGCCATGAAGACGGGGTAGTCCTTCTTCTGGCCCAGGTCTTCTGCCTTGATCACCTCTTCCGGCTTGCGCTTCAGGAAGAGCAAGCTGGTCAAGATGTTGACGTTGGCCTCGACGATGAAAGACTCCACCGGCAAATCGATGCTGGCCAGCACCCAGCAGTGGCGAAGAATCCAGTAGCGGATGTACTCATCGCCAGGGTTGCCCAGGATGCCATCAGGCAAGACGATGCCAGCACGGCCGCCCGGCTTGAGCCACTTGATGCATCGTTCGATAAACAGCACCTCAGGCGACACAGCAGGCTTAATCGCATTGGTCATCACGAAGCCGTCCCCTTGCCGCTCCCAGCGGCGGGCCAGCTCGTACTGCTCCAGGATGGTCTTTTCAGTGACCGGGATATCTGAGCCAAACGGCGGGTTGGTCATCAAGACATCAATCGTCCCTAGCGGGATGGCTGCCTTCGCGGCCGGCACACCTGGCAAGTGACCTGCTGGGAATTCCAGCGAGTTCATGTGATAGAGGTGGCCGAGCGAATTGCCAGCCATCATCACGTTCATTTGTGCGGCACGAACCAGGAAAGGGTCAAAGTCGGCACCGAATAGATTGTTGGCCGCGAAGTGGGCCAACCGGTCTCGGATGGAGACGAACTCTTCCGTGTTCTCGTCGCCTGCCCTGATGCGCTTCTCTTCGTGGAAGACCTTGTTCAGGTAGTTCAAGGTCTCAACAAGGAAGCCACCCGTACCGCAGGACGAATCGAGCACACGCTCATACTCTTTGGGTGCCAGCATCTTGACCACGAGTTTGATGGCGCCGCGCGGGGTGAAGTATTGGCCGCGATCTCCACGCAGGTTGGTGCCGACGATTTCTTGATAGGCCGTGCCCTTGGCGTCCACATCGGTTCGGCCAAAGTCGTAGCGGGCCAGTTCGGAGACGATGAATGCCAGTGCGCGGTCGGACAAGGTGATCTCTTCGTTGCCCTTGAAAAGACCGTCGTACTTCTTCTTCACCGCTTCAAAAAGCGGCTTGATGCGCAGGCGGATTTGCTCTCGGCCCGCAGCTTCAAACGGCTCGAATGGCCCCACCCAGAAGCGACGCGCATCGTTGGGCTGCTGCTCGTCATACATCTTGCAGAAGATGAGGTACAGGAACTGCCAGAAGGCCGCATCCTTGGGCATGCCTTCATTGCCGTGGATGTAGTTGTGGCAGCGGCGGAAGGCCGTGCGCAGCATGACCGGATCGGCACGACGCAGGCGCCCCATGGAGCGGCCTTCCACACTGAAGGTGTCGTCACCCAAAGGCCAGTCGCCAATTGGCTTGAACTTGGTGTCAAAGCGGGTGACTTCTTTCTTGAAGAAGAAGAACTCCAGGCCGTTGGTCCACAGGCCGTAGTCGCAGCTTTCGACTTCGGCCATCACACTTTCCAGCAGCTCAAATTCTTTGCGCGCCTCTTCCGGGTCGCGCATGCGATAGGCACCCTTGGTGCCGAACTTGGGTTCTTTCTCAACCACCACCGCGCGGTAGAGGTTGTCCACCGTGTGCGCCTGGCCAGGCCTGAAGATGGCGATGTCGAGCTTGCGGTACTTGCCCAGCACCTTGAGCTTGAAGTCGGGCGCCATGTCTTCGGCAGCAATGCCGTACTCATGGATGATGGCGCGGGCAATGCGCTGGCGGACCTGTTCCTTCTCACTGTCTTTGACCGGGTGGCCGGTGATGTAGTCAAAGACCTTGCCCTCTTCGAGCGCGCTTTCAGGCGCGTGGGCTGCTTGATCAAGGTCGCTCATGTCGTTGTTGTCCTGTGCGGAGCGCTGCTTAGGCATTGCGAGGCTCCTTGTCGTCAAAGTCATCACTGCTGGCAGCGGCACCGCCCTCTCGCACCCAGGCGTCTACGTCTTCCTTCTTGAACTTCCAGAAGCGCCCGACCTTGTGCCCCGGCATGCCTTTGGAGGTCACCCAGGTGTAGATGGTGTCTTTGGATACGCCGAGGTAATCGGCAATTTCATCGACAGAGAGCCAGCGGTCGTCCATGTGATGCCTCCAAACCTGCCATTGGAATATTGTGTGTGCCGAGCAGGATACCTAATCACTACCAACTTGAATAGGTTTTGATTGGGTTTGATTGGGTAAGATCCAAATTCAAACCAGAATAGTCGGGGGCCAATTGATATACCTGAAGTTTAGACACGCGCGCTTGCCGGCGGATGCCGAAGGCATTCGGGCGGCGTGGCAATGTTCTGCCGAGAACTGCAAAAGGATTGGGGTGAGATGGAAATTGTGAGTTTGCCCACGAGATATCGTTGTCGATCTCGGAGCGTTCCTCATGTCTCTCACTGCCAACGTTTGCTTGTTGCTCTCGGAATGGATTTCCTTTCTCCTGGTGGCCGTGCCACGGCGTTCCCGCGGAACCTTCGTCGAACTGCTGATCGGCTGCCTGCTCAATCCGGAAGGCTGGGTCACTCGGGCGATCGGGGCGATTCGTCGAGAGGCGCACTGGACGACCTATTACAAGCTCATCGAGCGGGCCAACGTGTCGGTCGCGGAACTGTCCCTTGGTTTGTTGCAGTGGGTGCTGAGGGTGTGCCCGGCCGAACTGATCACCCTGATTCTCGACGATACGCGGGTTCCGCGCTGTGCGAAGTTCGGGCCGGGGATCAGTATCCAGCACGATCACAGCCACCAGGCCAATCGGCCCCGCTTTCCGAACAGCCCGTGCTGGGTCACGCTGGCGATGGTTGTTCGTATCCGGCTGGGTTCGGCGCTGACGGTACCGATTCGCTCGTGGCTGGTCGAAGAATCGGGTCAGCGCGGCAAGCTCTGGGTGGCGCGGCAGTTGATGGACTCGATCCAGGGGAACGCCAAGGGGGTGCGCTGGCTGATCGATGCCTGGTTCATGCGCCGCAGTCTGATTCTACCCTTGCTCGAACAGCATGTCCGGATCATCGGGTAGGTGCGGCGAAATACCGTCTTGTTTCTTGCGCCGGAACCCGAACCGAAACGCCGAGGATGGAAGCGCTAGTACGGCCCCCGGATCGATGCGGCGATGCTCGAAACCTTGCCCGTGCAGGAGAGGGATCTGATGCTGTACGTCAAGCTGGAGCGGGTTCGGGTGCGCTCGATCATCGCTGTGGCGCGATTCCTGAAAGGGGTGCCGGTGCGCGCGGTGTGGTGCGAGAGGTTCCTGCCCGATCACACCTGGTCGCGTCTGCGCCTGATTCTGGCGACAGAGACCGAGCTGTTGGCCCAACGGGTGGTGGAAATCTACACCGAGCGCTGGGGGATCAAGCCTTTGTTTCACCATCTGAAGCGCTGGTGGGGAGTAGCCCATCTGTGGCAGCAGTCGAAGGCCGCGCTGGAACTGTGGATGCAGATTCGCTCTACGGCCTATGCCTTGACGCAATGGTTGGCCCTGCCGTTGGGACAGTCCTTTCCGCTGATGACCCTCGCGCCTTGGCGCAAGGGTGCCCTCATCACCGCCGGGCTTTTCGCTTAGTGGCTGCGTATTCAATTTATCGGACTTCCCGTGCGCGGCGCCTACGACCCGAAGTCCTCTCAATTCGTGACGCCTTTCCCCGCTCACGAGCAGCGTTTGCAGTGTTGAGCGGTATTGCCTTGCGTCCATCGCTGTCGAGGCATCCCTTTGTCGTATTGATCAGTGCTTGCCAATCAAGAAATCCAGGCCGGCGGGGGAATGGCGTGTTTCTAAACGTGTGTCTAAACTTCAGTTACACTTCGACAGACTTTATTTATTGCGATCACGAGTGGGATTACCAGTTGGTTTCGCGTTCGGGGGTTGCGGTGATCTTGTGGATCGATAGAT
>NZ_JAYMYJ010000034.1:0-3406 GCF_035668035.1 Candidatus Thiothrix phosphatis
GGGTTCCTCTGCATAAAGGTACGTAACCCACCACGGGATTTAGCCCCAGTTAAGCTTTTGCGGAATGCTCATTCCTGAGTTCCTTGATCCTGTCTGTTGGGAAATAGCGGTAAAAGGCTGTCCTGCCGATCCCAAGCTGGTCAATCACGTCACCAATGAAAGGGTAGTTCTCCGTGTCTTTGAGTAAGGCTTCTGCCTGCTTGATGGCCTGTTCATTCATGGCCTTTGGCCTCCCTCCCCGTCGCCCACGCCTATTGGCTGCGGCAAGACCCGCACGGGTATTCTCGACAATCAGTTCCCGCTGGAACTCATCGAAAGCGGCGGTCATGTGGAAAAACAGCCGTCCTTCAGAGGTGCTGGTGTCGATGTTTTGGGTCAACACTTTGAGGGCGATTCCCCGCTCGTGGATATTTGCTGCCGTTTTGATAACTTGCGTCAACGAACGCGCCAACCGGGAAAGTTTCCAGACCACCAGCGTGTCCCCTTTTCGCAGGTAATCCAGTGCCGCCAGCAATTGTGGCCTGTCCCGATGCGAGCCAGATGCTTTTTCCGTAAAAACTTTTTCGCACCCCGCAGCTTTAAGGGCATCCATCTGGAGGGCGGTGTTTTGGTCTATGGTAGAGACGCGGGCATAACCAATCAGCATGGCAATCTGTTCCTCAATGGGCTTGATGTAACTGTAAAAGAATGCCAGTTTCAGGACAAGGAAAACGGATATGATTTGGCGGCAACCGCCTGCCTTTGGGGATGTGACATGACGCATCCCTAAAACGAAGGTTTTCGGAACAATATTTCAATGGAGCTGTCCTATGCCCCGAATGCGAATCCTGAGCATAAGTGAACAAGAGGCTTTCGATAAGCCGCCCCTGTTTGATCATGAGCAGCGCAAACAATTTTTCTCTTTCCCTAATGCGCTGTTGGATATTGCCAGAGGATTACGCACATCCAACAGCCAAATAGGCTTCCTTCTGCTATGTGGGTACTTCAAGGCATCAAAGTGTTTTTTTCTGCCACAAGATTTTTTGCAACGGGACATTGAAGCTGTTTCCCGCCAACTGGGTCTGGATGGTGCGGTGTTCGATCCAAACGATTACACGGAAACGACCCGCTTGCGCCAGCAGAAAATCATTTTGGAGTTTTATGGCTTCCGCCCCTTTGATTCAGAAGCCGAGAAATGGTTGGGCATAGAAATAACAGCCATGGCAGGGGTGTACCTGAAACCAAAACTGATTTTTGACCGTTGTGTCGATTTCCTCGTCCAGAAACGGGTACAGGTTCCAAAATCTTGGGTATTGACTGAGCTGATCAGGGTTGGCTTGAGCCAACGCAAGACAGCATTGGTGATGGTGATGGATGCCAACCTTACTGATAAGGCACGTCATCTGTTGGATACCCTGTTTACCCGGTCTGATGAGCAAAACCACTACCGCCTGACTTTACTCAAAAAGCTGTCCCAGTCGACGAAACCCACACGGGTGAAAGAATCCATTGCGGACTTCGGGACGTTATCGGCGCTGTATTTGCAGCTTGAAAGCATTCTGGCCGCGCTTAACCTTGGTCATGCCGGTATCCGTTACTACGCGGGCAGTGTCATCAGGGCGCGGATGTTCCAGCTTCAACAGCGTTCAAAAGCAGACCGGAATATCCATGCCGCCGCCTTTGTGGCACACCAGTTTTTCCGTATTCAGGACAACCTGACCGACCTGTTCCTCAGTGTGATGGCAACCTTCCAGACCGTAGCCACCCGTGAACATAAAGAACACCTGTTTGAACAACGCAAGACGCAAAGCCAGCAATTGAAAACCGTCATCGGCGAGCTGGACGCATCCGTTTTTGGCCTGATCCGGGAGATACGGCATCTGACCGACAATGGCGCATTGTCAGACACCCAGAAAGTCGACCAGATCAGAACCTTGCTGGATCAGGGCAAAATGGAATCCTTTGAGCAATTGAAAGATGGCCTGACGCAGGCAGGGCAAGCGCAAGACTGGTACGGCATTCTGGAAAAGCAGTCATTGCGCCTGCAAAACCGCCTGACCCCTATCCTGAAGGCGCTGACCTTTGAGCCAATCACGCCCGCCGACAAACTGGCAGAAGCCATCAAGCACTTCAAAACCCAAGATGGCATCATCACTGACAAAGCACCCACCGATTTTCTGGAAGCAGAAGAAAGTGCCACGCTAGTCCGGGAAGATGGGACATTCCGCCCTTCGCTTTACAAAGTTTTCCTGTTCCAGCACGTTGCTGAAGCGGTCAAGTCAGGTCACTTGAACCTCCCGCAATCCTACAAATACCGCCCGATGGACAGCTACCTGATTGACCGGGAACGTTGGCAACGTGACAAACAGATGCTGTTGGAACGGGCAGAGCTTACTGGCTTCATTGATCCCGAACCCGTACTCAAAACCTTGGATGCCGCCTTGTTACGGCAATATCAGGACACCAACGCCGCCATTGGCAACAACCCGCACCTGCATTTCCGGGCTGATGGCAGTTTCTACGTACACACACCGGCACTGGATGCCAACGCAACCGGCACGCTACAGGAACTGTTCCCCCAGCGGCACGATGTGCCACTGGCCCAAGTACTGGACACCATCGACCAGCATTGCGGGATGCTCAGTGCTTTCGGGCACTGGCAGCAAACCCATACCCCGCAAACAGTGTCACGGCCTGTGCTGCTGGCTGGCATCATGGGGCTTGGATGTGGGATCGGTGTCCGCAAAATGGCACGGATTTCTTCGCGCCTGACGGAAAACGAGCTGGAGCACGTGGTCAACTGGCGCTTTTCGCTGGAAAACATCCGCTCCGCCAATGACCGGGTACTCAAGGCGATGGACGCGATGGAACTGCCCAACCGCTACCGGCGTGAGGCTGGCAGGCTCCATACTGCCAGCGATGGCCAGAAGTTCGAGGTGCGCAGCGAGTCCCTCCATGCCAGCCGCTCGTTCAAGTATTTTGGGCAGGGGCAAGGTGTCAGTGCCTACACGTTTGTGGATGAGCGCCATTTCCTGTGGCATTCCCTGATGATCAGCGCGGCTGACCGGGAAAGCGCCTATGTCATTGACGGGCTGATGCGCAACGATGTGGTCAAAAGCGACATCCATTCCACCGACACCCACGGCTATACCGAAACCATTTTTGGTATTACCCACCTGCTCGGCTTTTCCTTTGCCCCCCGCATCAAGGGCATTGGCAAACAGACCCTGTACATCTTCCGCCCCAAAAACCGGGCAGACCCGGACTGGAAAATTGCCCCGGACAAAACAGTCAACGCAGACCTGATCCGCGAAAACTGGGATGACCTGTTACGTCTTGTGGCCACCATCAAGCTCAAGGAAAACACCGCCTCCGACATTTTCCGTCGGCTCAACTCCTACTCCCGGCAACACGCGCTTTACCAAAC
>NZ_JAYMYJ010000035.1:0-3402 GCF_035668035.1 Candidatus Thiothrix phosphatis
AAACGGGTAATTTTGTTGATACACTTTTCCTGTACCGATAGGGTTGTTTTGCCATTTTTGGTATGGTAGGGTCTGAGGTTCTAAAGCCTAACGGGACACCACTGACTTATGGCACTCTACGGATATGCCCGTGTTTCTACTGTCGGACAAGACCTTGCCTTGCAAGAGCAGGCACTACGTGCCGCCGGTTGTGAAGTGATCAGGGCAGAAAAAGTGACCGGCACAAGCCGGGTAGGCCGGACTGAACTTCAAGTCCTGCTGGATTTTTTACGGAGTGGGGACACGCTGGTTGTCACCCGGATCGACCGGCTGGCCCGCAGCATAAAAGACCTCCAAGACATCATCCACGCACTGAAGGAAAAGGGTGTCACCCTTAAAGCAACCGAGCAGCCTATCGACACCCGCAGTGCTGCGGGCAAGGCTTTTCTGGACATGTTGGGTGTGTTTGCGGAATTTGAAACCAACCTCCGGCGTGAACGCCAACTTGAGGGCATTGCCGCCGCGAAAGTGCGGGGTGTTTACCGGGGACGCAAGCCATCGGTCACTCCCACCGAAGTCCAACGTCTCCGTACCGAGGAGAAGCTGGGGGTCGCTGAAATTGCCCGGCGTTTAGGGGTCGGACGTACCACCGTGTACCGTGCCTTGGCCAACTGTGGGCAGCGGGCGTAAGGCCATCCCCGCCGATTCGCTGCTGCAATTGCAGCAGCGGCTTGACCGTCTGCCCCCCAAAAGCCCGGAACGCGCCGCCCAAATTGCGGCAGTGGCTGAACTGTATGGCGTCTCCACCGCCACGGTTTACCGGGCGCTGCACACCTTCCGAAAACCACATGCGGCCCACCGTGCCGACCACGGCAAACCACGCCTGTTGCCGCAAGCAGAACTGGAACGTTACTGTGAACTGGTGGCGGCACTGAAGCTGCGCACCACCAACAAACAGGGGCGGCACCTTTCCACCCTGCGGGCTATCCAGCTCATGGAGGATTACGGGGTGGAAACCGTCCAAGGCTTGGTCAAAGTGCCCAAGGGGTTATTGCACCGCCAAACCGTCGACCGTCACATTTCCCTGTTGCGGCTGGATCAGCCACGGCTGTTACGTGAACCGCCAGCGGTACGGTTCCAGGCTGAATACAGCAACGACTGCTGGCAGTTCGACATGTCGCCATCAGACCTCAAACACATAGACAAACCTGACTGGGTTGACCCCACAAAAGGTAAGCCGACACTGATGCTGTTCAGCGTGGTCGATGACCGCAGTGGGGTGTGCTACCAAGAATATCGGTGTGTGTATGGTGAGGATGCGGAGTCCGCGCTGCGTTTCCTGTTCAATGCGATGGCTCCCAAAGCCAACGCTGATTTCCCGTTCCAAGGGCGGCCCAAGATGCTCTATCTGGACAATGGGCCGGTAGCCAAGAGCCATGTGTTCCAGAATGCCATGCAAGGGCTTGGCATTGAGCATAAGGCGCACCTTCCGGCGGGCAAGGATGGGACGCGCACAACCGCTCGCTCGAAAGGCAAGGTCGAACGCCCTTTCCGAACGGTGAAGGAGGCACACGAGACGCTGTACCATTTCCACAAGCCGGAAACCGAGAAGCAGGCCAATGACTGGCTGATGCGTTACCTGCTGAGTTACAACAGCCAAGCCCACCGTTCCGAACCCCATTCCCGGTTGGCAGATTGGCTTTCAAACCTCCCAGCGGAGGGGTTGAGGGGCATGTGTGCCTGGGAGCAGTTCTGCCGTTTTGCCCGTGAACCCGAACGGCGCAAAGTGGGTGTTGATGCACGCATCACCATTGCTGGCACGGCTTACGAAGTGGAGCCGGACATGGCGGGGGAGATGGTCATCCTGCTGTGGGGGTTGTTCGACGACGAAATGTATGTCGAATTTAGTGGCGCAAAATTTGGGCCTTACTTCCCGGTATCAGGCCCCATCCCGCTACACAAATACCGTGCATTCAAACGGGGGAAAGCCGGGGAGCGTGCTGACCGAATCCGCGCCTTGGCCGACCAGCTTGGGTTGCCAATTTCGGCGCTGGCAGGCGACGATGTGCGTTTAATGCCGCCTGCGGTCCCGGTGAATGTGCCGGAACAGCCCTTTGATGCCCAGATACTGGAATACCAGTTCCCCAGTGTCATTGCCGCCAAGCTGGCCATTGCCGATGACTTGGCCCAACCGCTCACGAAACTTCCGGTGACCGACCGGGCGTTTATCGACGAGGTTTTGGCTGACACCCTGACACGCAGTGTTGTGCTGTCACGGGTGCGCAGCCATTTCCGTAACAAGAAAACAGGAGAAGGACATGCGGGCTGAAGTCATGGAACATTATGGGCTGGCGCATCCGCTCAGCCACGCTGGTTATTACGAGACCGGGCTGCACAAGCAGTTGCTCAAGGACATCAGGGGCGCAATCCTTGAAGGCCGGTTGATTGCTGTCTGTGGGGTTGTCGGCAGCGGCAAAACTGTCACCATGCGGCGCTTGCAACAGCAACTGAAGGAGGAAAACAAAGTCACCGTCTCCAAGTCGCTGACTGTCGAGAAGCACAGCGTCAAGCTGACCACGCTGATCGCCGCCCTGTATTACGACCTGTCCGCCGACAAGAAAGTACGGATACCCACGGGCGAACAGCGGGAGCGGGACTTGCGCGAACTGGTACGCAAAAGTAAGCGCCCTGTCGCCCTGTTTGTTGATGAGGCACATGACCTGAACAGCCAAACACTGACTGGCCTAAAGCGCCTGATGGAAGTGGTCGAGGATGGTGATGGGCGGTTGTCTGTGGTCCTTTCCGGGCATCCGAAGTTACGCAACGACTTGCGGCGTCCGACGATGGAGGAAATTGGGTTCCGCACCGATGTGTTCAATTTGGATGGCATCGCCGGTAGCCAGCGTGAATACATCCATTGGCTGGTCGGCTCATGCACGGGGGGTGGCAGGGCAGTCGAATCCATCCTGACGCCGGAAGCCATTGACCTGTTGGCGACACGGCTGCGGACACCGCTGCAAATCCAGCTCCATCTGGCCTTGGCGCTTGAGGCGGGATACCAAACGGGTGACACACCCGTGTCGGGCGGTTTGGTGGAGTCAGTCCTGTCACGCCAACTGGATGACCTTGAGCCGACATTGGCCCGTCATGGCTACCGGGCCAAAGACTTGGCTGAACAGTTTGGCACTAAACCGGCGGAGATCAGGGCGCTGTTCAGCAACAGCCTGGATGCCGCCCGTGTGGCCGACTTATGCCGCCAATTCCAAGCGGCAGGGCTTCCCGTATGACCAGGCCGGTGACCGATGTTTTATCCCGATTCAAGGAATGTCCCGTTAGCCTTTAGACCACTGGGCTGGAACATCCCAGAAATTCAAGGTAGACCCTATTGGAACAAACGGGGTCTCACGGCAGCACAAACCATAC
>NZ_JAYMYJ010000036.1:0-3372 GCF_035668035.1 Candidatus Thiothrix phosphatis
CAAATATGTACAAGCCAGGATGGAAAAACTGGAACTGACCGTGACCAGTGCGGCGCAACGTTCAGGCATTTCCCGTCAGACTTGGCACAAGCTGATGCGCGCCGACATCAAGGAAGCCAAAATTTCTACCTTGATAAGGGTCGCCAATACATTGAAAATTACTGTACCCGATTTGATTGAAGTATATTTTCATTCAGGCGAGCAATTTTGCCGATTTACCCGCCATAACCATCCATCTACTGATAGCCCCTGGTCTACAGTTTAACCACCCTTACCTGAATGCCTCCTGTTGGAGGCATTTTTATTTTCAAGTTCTGCACAAATATTTTTCACTCTTAAGCTCCACCTCTGTGCTTGGCAATAAAAAATACTTGATTCTGTCCATAATCCACTTGACTGAAGTTTTGTAATGGGAAAAAATTCCCATCTATGGATAACATGCTCCGTTCAGCCTTTTACCGCATTGTCAAAACCCTGATGCGCATCCTTTACCGTAAGGGGGTCGCTTTGGGGGATTTCACCCAGGTGGTGAAACAGGCGTATGTGGACGTCGTTGAACAGGAGCTGATCCGTAGCGGTGAACGGGTCACCACTTCACGCATCGCCGCCATTACCGGCCTGACCCGCAAGGATGTGGCGCAATTGCGGGAACGCGAGGAGCAGGAAACCAGCCCGCGTCATAACCGGGGGATGCGCGTGCTGACTGGCTGGCGGCATGATGAGGAATTTGCTGATCCAGCGACTGGCCAGCCAGCTATCCTGCCGTTCCGGGGGGAGCGGGGCAGTTTTGAGCGGCTGGTGCAGCGTTACAGCGGGGATATGTCCGCTTTCGCCATGCTGGAAGAGATGAAGCGCATCCAGGTGGCGGGGGAAACGCTGGATGGCGGCGTGCAGATGCTCAGTCAGGTTTACATCCCGCAGGGCGATGAAGGTGAAAAAATCGCGTTGTTGGGCATGGATGTGCCGCTGTTGATTTCGACCATCGACCACAACCTGACATGCCGCGACCCATTGGAGCTGCGTTACCAGCGCAAGGTCAGCTACAACAATTTGCCGGAAGAAGTGTTGCCGGAATTCAGGGCATTTGTGCGCAAGGACGCCCAGCAGTTGCTGCTGCGATTTAATGACTGGCTGTACCAACATGACCGTGACCATACGCCGGATGTGCAGGGGACAGGCCGTATGCAGGCGGGTGTCGGCATTTACTATTTTGAGCAGCCTGCGGAACCCAAGGAGCCAAAACAATGAATATCAAGTTCGCCCTTGCAGCCTTGCTGTGCGGTGTATGGCTGGGTAGCTGTGTGGAAGGCTCACAAACGCTGGCGGAAGGCGGCATGAGCGGAACCGGCATTTCCAGCGGGCGCATTACCGGCTTTGGCAGCATTTACGTCAATGGCGTCCATTATGATGTCAGCCAGGCAGCGTTTTACCGCGATGGGGAACAAGTCAGCGGGCAGGGCGCTTTCAGTGTTGGCGAGTTTGTAACCGTGGCTGGTGAAGTGCAGGGTGATGGTGTCGACGGCAAGGCCAGCCAGGTGACGTTTGACAGTTTGCTGGTTGGCGAAGTGACCGCGCCTGCCACTGATGGCCAGAGCCTGACCGTGATGGAACAGACTGTGCAGACCGATGATTTGACAGTTTTACATGGCTTTGAGCAGCTCACAGCCTTGCAGACAGGCAATGTCGTGGAAATTTCCGGTGTCCGCGACGCCGACGGTGTGATAACGGCTTCCAGCATTGCCCTGTTGCCGGGGCGGCAGCCGCAGGATGGCGCGGGCCTGAAGCTGGAAGGCCGTGTCAGTGTTTTCTTGCCGGAGCAGCATTCCTTCCAGTTGGGTAACTTGATTGTCGATTATACCCCCGCCCGGCTGGAAGGCTTTTTGCCTGGGCAAACATTGGCGGAAGGGCAATTCGTGCAGGTTGAAACCCGGCAGCCATTGCAGGGGCTGACCTTGCTGGCGTCGCGGGTAGCACTGAAAAATCAGCCTGATTATCCGCAGGATACGCGCCTGCATCTGGAAGGCGTGGTGACCGCGCTGGCGGCGGCGAACCGCTTTACGCTCAATGATCAAGTGGTGGTGGTGTCCGCTGCGACCCGCTTTGATGACCTGACCGTGTCGGATTTGGCGCTGAATATGGCGCTGGAAGTGGAAGGCGTAGTCAATCAGGCGGGTGAATTGCTGGCGGGTCGGGTGGCGGCGCAGCATGTCAGGGATGGGCGGACGCTCACGTTGGAAGGCAATGTCCTGTCGTTGCAGCCAGATCAAAAAACGTTCACTTTGCCCGGCGGCGTCTTGCAGGTGGACAACGCCAGCATGTTGCTGCTTGGGCGGGATGCCGACCAGCGCCAGACCACTGGGTCGTTTGCATCGATTAAGACGGGTGATTTTGTCAGGGTGGAGGCCGTTCCCCAAAGCGATGGCAGCCTGCGGGTGTTGCGCTTGGACTGGGGGGCACCGCCGACTGGCTCCGAGCCGCCTTTGCACGGGGAGGAATCCCCGCACTGAATACTGCTGGCCAGTTGCAGCTGGCTGGCAGTTATAAAAAACCCGGTGTTGCAGCACCGGGTCACAAACACTTACCCATCATGGGTAAGATTTTTGGCAACTATGGAGAAACAACCATGAAAATCAATACTTCTCTTTCCCTGTTCACCGCTGGTGCCTTGTTGTCAGCGTCTTTTCTTGCCTACGCACACAATGGCGGGGCTCCGGCTTCCGAATATGACACCAATGGCGATGGCGTCGTGACCGCGGCTGAAATCCTTGCAGTTAAAACGGCTGATTTTACGGCGGCTGATGTTGATAATAGCGGCGCTTTGTCGCTGGCGGAATACCTTAATTTGGAAAATACGCTGCAAACCCGGCGCATTGCGGCTGCTTTCGCCAAGATGGACGTTGATTCAGACAGCAATATTACCTTGGCCGAATTTACGGCTTCTGCGCCAGCCAACACTGCCGCCTACCTGACCAATGTCTTCAAGCTGGCAGATAAGAACGCTGATGCAGGCGTCAGTCTGGCGGAGTTCACCGAACTGCAAAGCAAGGGGGCCAACGGCGGCGTATGGGAGTTTGCCCGTCTTGACGCCAACGCGGATCAGCTGTTGGCGCTGGATGAGTATACTGCGGTTCCGGCGCAGCCAACGACGCCTACTGCTCCAGCTAGCGGTGAACGCGGCGGCAAGGCAGGCAAGCGCTAATCCGGCATTGGCATGCTGAGAGGGAAATATGCCTCTCAGCTTGACTGTCGGAATTGGCTTTAATGGATAGTTGAGGGCGAAAAGGGTTGTGGTTTAGGCTGCAACCCTTTTTTTATGTGGGCAGAAATGAAAAAGGGCTGCGCCTGATAGAGCGCAACCCTTTGATTCATAAT
>NZ_JAYMYJ010000037.1:0-3342 GCF_035668035.1 Candidatus Thiothrix phosphatis
ATTAATCTATCTGGTCAGAATCCCTATCAATTAGGCTCGCTTGGTTCTGGTGCGACATGGGAGGGGCCTTTAAATCCATCTCCATACGGTGATGATGGTAAAGAATTTTTTTCTGTCACGCCTTCGGGGCATCTAGCATTGTATGGAACCAGTTATTACGGTGGAGGTGCAGTTTCTGGCCTATACGCTGGCATGGCTGACCCAACAAGTAAAATTAATGCTGTAGTGAGTATCATAATGCAATTATTACTTGAAGATGAGGATCAATAAATACCAGAAAACCTTCCTACTCTTGCTGCAAACAGGTGGTGCTTTGGGATATTGGGCGTCATATTGATCAATGAAGGGAGAAAATTTACCCCAGAAACCGCTGATACGCCGGGTTTTCCGTTTCGTCCCAGTAGTCATACCCCAGCTTGTCGAGGAACTGGCAAAACTCGCTGCGTTCCGCTGGCGGCACCTGTATCCCCACCAAAACGCGCCCGAAGTCTGAGCCGTGGTTGCGGTAATGGAACAGGCTGATGTTCCACCCGGCGCTCATGCTGGTGAGGAAATGCAGCAACGCACCGGGGCGTTCCGGGAACATGAAACGGTACAGCACTTCGTTTTCCGCGCCATTGGCATGCCCGCCCACCATATAGCGCAGGTGAATCTTGGCGACTTCGTTATCGGTCAGATCCGTCACTTGGTAGCCCTTGGCGACCAGATCCTTCAGCATCGCCCCGCGTTCCTGCTTGCCGCCAGCGGTTTTGACGCCTGCGAAAACTTGGGCGTCACGCGCGTCGGCGTAGCGGTAGTTGAATTCGGTGATCGGGCGGTTGCTGATGGCGTGGCAGAATTCGCGGAAACTGCCGGGGCGCTCCGGGATGGTGACGGCCAGCAATGCCTCGCGGCCTTCGCCGAGTTCGGCGCGTTCGGCCACATGGCGTAGGCGGTCGAAATTGATGTTGGCGCCGCTGGCGACCGCGATCAGGTGTTTGCCTTGCAGCTTGTTCTGGGTGACGTATTTTTTCAGCCCGGCGATGGAAAGCGCGCCCGCTGGCTCCAGCAGGGTGCGGGTGTCTTCGAACACATCCTTGATGGCGGCGCAGGTTTCATCCGTGCTGACCAGAATGATTTCATCGACAATGTTTTTGGCAATCTCGAAGGTTTGTTCCCCGATCAGCTTGACGGCGGCACCGTCGGCGAAATTGCCGACCTGGGCCAATTGGGTGCGCTTGCCTGCTTGCATGGAGGTGTGGAGGGTTGGGGCTTCCTCATGCTCCACGCCGATGATCTTGATGTCGGGGTAGAGGTATTTGAGGTAGCTGCCGACCCCGGCGATCAGGCCGCCGCCGCCAACACACAGGAACACCGCTTCAATCGGGCCGGAGTGCTGGCGCAACAATTCCATGCCGATGGTGCCTTGTCCGGCGATCACATCCAGATCGTCGAAGGGGTGCACGAAGGTCATGTGCTGTTCGCGTTCCAGCTCGCGGGCGTGGGCGTAGGCTTCGTCGTAGGAACTGCCATGCAATACCGCTGTGCCGCCGAAGGACTGCACCGCTTTCACCTTGATTTCAGGCGTGGTTTTAGGCATGACGATGGTGGTTTTGATGCCCAGTTTGGAACCGGCCAGCGCCACGCCTTGCGCATGGTTGCCTGCGGAGGCGGCCACCACGCCATGGGCGCGTTCTTCTGGCGTCAGGGAAAACATCTTGTTGAAGGCACCGCGCAGTTTGAAGGAAAACACCGGTTGCAGGTCTTCGCGCTTGAGGAAGACGGCATTGTCGAGCCGGGCGCTCAGGTTGCGGGCATGCTCCAGCGGCGTTTCAATGGCAACGTCATAGACGCGCGCGGTCAGGATGCGTTTGATCAGGGATTTGCTCATGGGATTCTTGGGTAGCCGTGCTTTACGTGCAGGCTAGTATATTGCAAACTCGGCCACGATAACCAATTTTGAACACCACAGGATAGCATTATGACTCAGGACGAAATGAAAAAAGCGGCGGCGGAGGCCGCGCTCGCGTATGTGGAGGCAGGCATGGTCGTCGGTATTGGCACCGGCTCCACCGCCAACCACTTCATCGACCTGCTGGCAGGCATGAAAGGTAAAATCGACGGTACGGTCGCCAGTTCCGTTGCCAGCGCCAAACGCCTGCAAGGTCACGGTATCCGCGTGCTCGACCTGAACGAGGCTGGGCAGTTGTCGTTGTACGTGGATGGGGCGGATGAATCCAACGAACGCCTGCATCTGGTCAAGGGCGGCGGCGGCGCGTTGACCCGCGAAAAGATCGTGGCGGGTGCCAGCGAGAAATTCGTTTGCATCGCTGATGACTCCAAACTGGTGAAGGTGCTGGGCAAATTCCCGCTGCCGGTCGAAGTGATCCCGATGGCGCAGGCGCTGGTGGCGCGGGAAATGGTCAAACTGGGTGGGAATCCCGTGCTGCGTGAAGGTTTCACCACCGACAATGGCAATATCATCCTCGATATTCTGGGTATGGAAATCATCGACCCGGTGGCGTTGGAAAACCGCATCAACCAGATTCCGGGGGTCGTCACCAATGGCTTGTTTGCGGTTCGCCCCGCCGATGTGCTGATCCTGGGAGGCGCGGACGGCATCCGGACGCTGGGTTAAATGGGTGCTGCGGTGGCGCGTCGGCTACTGACCTGGATGGCGGGCATCAGTCTGGTGCTCGCCATTTTTTTGGGGGTATGGGTGGTTTTGCTGCATGTTTATCCCTGGTTGCCGGAAGCCAGCCCTCAGCGGCAGGCCATTGTCGCCTACCTATTGCGGGGAATGGGCAATGATTTGCCGGATTTGCCGTTCCTGAATCCTGGTGAGGCATTCCATTTGCTGGATGTGCGGCAGTTGTTCGCCCGTCTGGATCAGCTGTCCGCTGTCGTGTTGCTCAGTTGCCTATCGCTGCTGTATGCGCAGAAGCGGTTCGCCGGTGGAAGGGTCATGCTGCGGGCTGGCTATCTGGGGCTGGCGTTTATTCTTCTGCCGCTGGCGCTGATGCTGGCAGGGGGATTTGTGCCGTTGTTCATCGTGCTGCACACCTTGTTGTTTCCGCCGAATACCTGGGTGTTTCCGGATGACAGCATCCTGGTCCAACTGTTTCCGCTGGATTATTTTTTCCGTTTCGGGCTGGCGTATGTGGGGACGTTGGCTGCCATTTTCATTGCCTTGGTGGTGTGGGGGCATACCCGTAAGCCTTCTGCCTGACATCATCGGCAGCGGAATTTCCCATGCCGTGATAGTGGAAGTTTTGCTCTACCTGTCTAAATTTTCCCAAAAATGTGAGGGGTGTCACACTCATGGGTGAATTTATCTTGAAACCCGTGGTCATGATTGTATGA
>NZ_JAYMYJ010000038.1:0-3333 GCF_035668035.1 Candidatus Thiothrix phosphatis
AAGAGCGCCGTCCTGGAGAGACAAGGCCAGGCGATCCGATTCAACCCGACGCTGCTGCATTTCGCTGGTCACTACCGCTACGAAGCACGACCCGTGGCGATATACCGAGGCAATGAGAAAGGGCGTGTTGAGCGGGCCATTCGGTACATCCGGGATGCAATCCGGTCTCGAAACGCCCACAGGATTGCGCGAGCATCGCCTCTTCCTGGAGTTGCCGATTCGGCGAGTGGCAATACAGGCAGAGTTCCTTGCCATCCGGGCTCAGCTCTTTTTGGAGATGCAGCAACTCCTCTCCGGCGGTTTCGATAGTCACCGAGCTTGTCTCATCGAACTGGCGCATGCCGCCGCGACGAACCACCAGATAGCGATAGCCGTGCTCGACCAGCCAGGTCACTTTGGCGTCGGTGGCAATTCCGGCATCCATGACCACCAGCGCTCCTGCCGGCGTTGCCAGTCCGGCCAGCATGGACGCCAGCGTGGCGGGCTCGGAGACGTTGACGGCGAAGGTCTGTAAGCGCCTGACGAAGCCACTTCCGTCGAGCACCAGGCCGAGCGTTACCAACGGGCAGTCGCTGCGTTTCTCCTTCGAACGTCCGCGCCTGGCCCGACGATTGTGCTTGGCTTCGCCTTCGAAATAGGTGTTGCTCAGGTCGTACAGGGTGACCGTCTCCTGCAGATCAAAGAGGGTGCGAGCGGTACTGAACAAACGCGTTTCGATCACCTCCCGATGTTTCATCAGCACATCCGAGGCCCGGTACAGACTCATGTGTGACATCGACAGAAAGTCGACGTCGACAACTCGCCGAGGGCGCTGTGCTCCTGCAGCCAGTTCCAGGTCGCCAGTTCAAACCCCGGTTGACCCATTCTCCCGATCACGTTACCAATGATCGACGCCTGCACCACCCCATTGACGCCCAGTTCGTTCAGCGTCTCGAGCAAACCCAACTCGGTCAACGCGTGCAAACCGACATGCTCCACTCCCAGTGACCGCGGCTGCGTCATCTGCAGGGAGTCAACATCGACTTCCTGAAAGTCCGCTGGCGGGCGAGTTTCGCCGGCCGGTTCAGCCACATCCCCGACCGGCCCGGAAATTTCCGAGTCGATCGTCGGCGCGCGTGTAACCAGTTGCTCATGGTAACGCTGGGCCGCCCGCTCGATAGGCTCTGAGCATTCCAGCATCAGGAGGACCACCTGCCCGTGCAGCAACTGCTCGATACGGATGCACAGGACCGGCCAGTCTTTCTGCTGGATCGGAAAATACCGCCCGAGGTTCAACACCGTGACCTGACGGACCTTGCCACCGATGCGCTCGCTGCGCACCAGTCGGTAGGTGAAGTAGCCTTCGCCCGTCGCCTGGTTTCTGGTCCGTGTCTGTAGAATAAACATGCCCACGATCGTACAAAAAAACAAGGGGATCGCCCGAATCTAGCCATATATTATGGCACTATAAAACGTCAGAAATATCGACTATCAGAAAAATCAACAAGTTACAAATTCCCCCCCGCAAAAAGCGCGAAATATGCCTTTCGTGTATTATGAACAGATTAGACCTGCCGTTGGAGTACATTCGCGGGGCGTTGTTCGGAGACACGGGGTTCATCCGTTTCATTCTGACCGAGGATATATCCGCGATGGGCATGACTCTCCATACCCCCTTGCGCAAGAACATGATGGACTCTCGCCCCCAATCGCTCGTCACTCTCAGGGGCTCGGTGCGCCACCGTGTCGAGAGCGTCATCGGACAGCTTTCGGAACGTTTCTCCGCCGAACTTACCGGCGCACGCAAACTCTGGCAGTGGGTGACCCGTCTCTACAGGAATGTCGCCACCCATACCTTGTGCGTTCTGATCAACCAGTCCTTGGGACGACCCCTGCTGGATTTCGAAGGGCTGGCCACGGACTAAAAGGTGCACATCGCGTAGGATAACGTCAGTTCGGGATATCGAAGCCAAAATTATGGCGCTAACCCATTGATGATAAACGGATGAGCGTCAATGTTATCTTGATTAATCGAGTGCACTGCACGAGTTGATCGACCACGTACACGGAGGCCTCATCATGGACGATCTGACCGGGACTTACTTCCGGATGGTCGACTGTTACAAAGCGTTCGAACCTCAACTGAAAGCCCGGCTGCTGACCGATGGCAAGCGCCATCGGTCGAGAAGAAAGCAGCCTGTCCGTGGCGGAGTTGATGACCCGGGTAGTGCTGTTCCATCAGATACGTTACCGACAGTTAATAAATCGTCATCGACGAACTGAATGACCTCTGTCAGATCGAGCACACCAGCCTTCGCTTGCACATCCATTTCGCAGTCAATTTGCTGGCTGGCCTCATTGCCTATTGCCTTATGCCCAACAAGCCCGGGCTACCGCTTCAGGAGTTTCGCCGGTTCTCTCAGTCCCCCAAACTTTTCCCGAACTGACGTTACCCTACGCATCCGCGATCGGATGCACCTGGCTGGGCCGCCACGGTAGTCGCAGGTCGCTCCCGTTGCCCGTGCATTGGTCGTTCCGGCGCGTGCGAGCAAGGGCAGGCCGCGGGTTGCTACCGTCGGCCTTGGCCGGATCAGGCACTCACTCCGGCGGCAGGCTGCGATAGTAAACTGCCTGCAGATAGCGTGCAACTTCGTTGACGTCTTCCCGGTTCCAGCGCAGGGACGTGATTTCCCCCCAGTGACGGACTTCCGACCGCAGACTTTGCCAGTCGGTTACCCGTTTCCTGTCTCGCCAATGCACCTGTTCGTTGTGGCAGGCGATGCAATGCGTCGAGTACAACAACTCGCCGCGACTGGCTGCCGGCAATGGTGGCGCCTCGGCGCCGGCAAGCGCTGCCCAACAGGACAACGAGACAATCGCTGGAATTCGGCGCAGCATAGTTTTCTCCAAGAGTGGTCTGTCGATTCCTTTCAGCATACAGGGATCGGCGCCGGTGACCAAGGTGGTTGCGGTGTTGCGGTCAGGGAACGAAGTGGTCGCCGCCGCACGTCGCGGCGCTGACCCGGCAGTTGCTGCTTGCCAGAACGCTGCCTCAAGCATTTCGCTTCCTTGCCGGTTCCTGATCTGTTTCGATCAGTGCCATCTGACATGCCAATCGCTGAAGTGAACATATGTCGAAAAATATTACAGTCGAATCCAATCAAATTTGCAACTAATTGAAATAATTGATCTATCGCAAATTAAATGGATCGTTCTTCTATTATCCCACCGTTAAATTAATGGAAAGAGGAAAAAATCATGAAGATCAGATTGATCATTACAGCGGCGATCATCGGCCTTGGCATTTCGGCAGCGCTGACTCCCGCGCAAGCCACTCCCGTCAACAGCGACCAG
>NZ_JAYMYJ010000039.1:0-19199 GCF_035668035.1 Candidatus Thiothrix phosphatis
GTATTCGGCGTGCCGCTGGCGGCGTTTGGCGGCTGTGCGCTGGTGGGGATTAACCTGTTGTGATGCTGCACTTCGTGTTCGATCTGCTGGCGTTGGTCAGCGGCGTGCTGGTCAGCTTGTGGTTTCGCCGCCGGTATGCGTTGCAGCGGCCTGCCGGGATCACCCATTCCACCCAGCACCATTACTACTTGCTGGCTTTGCTGCTGGGGTTGGTGGCGGGCAGCGCCTTGTTCGGGACGCTCAACCTGCATTTGGCCGGGCATGACGGCGTCGCCAAGAGCATGCTGGGCGGTGTGTTCGGCGCGATTGTGGCGGCGGAAATTTTCAAGCATTTCGCAGGTGTCCGCCAATCCACCGGGCTGTATTTCGTCCCCGGCCTGATCATGCTGATTGTGGTCGGGCGGGTTGGGTGTTTTCTGGCCGGATTGCCGGATTTCACCTACGGTACGCCGACCCGACTGCCGTGGGGGGTGGATTTCGGCGATGGCGTCAGGCGGCATCCAGTCCAGCTGTATGAAAGCCTGACCATGCTGGCGTTTCTCGCCGCGCTGTTGCTCAACTATCCGCGCCATCCGCAGTTCTGGTTGCGGCAGGGGTTTTATGTGTTCGTGCTGGCATACGCAGGGCAACGCTTCCTGTGGGAGTTCCTCAAGCCGTATCCGCCGTTGCTGATGGGGCTGAACCTGTTCCATTTGCTCAGTCTGGCGTTGCTGGCGTATGCGCTGTTGATGCTCAACCGGAGTCGCAATCATGGCTAACAAGGCCCGCCCCTACATTTTCTACGGCCAGACGCAATCGTTGTGCGAGGAATGCCTTGCGGTCGTGCCCGCCAAAATCCTGTTCCAGCACGGCAATGTCTACTACCAGAAGCGCTGCCAGGAACACGGCGTACAGAAGACGCTGGTTTCCACTGACATCGAGTATTTCAAGCGCTGCAAGGATTATCTGAAACCGGGCGATATGCCGCGCCAGTTCCAGAGCGAAATCAACCAGGGTTGCCCGCACGACTGCGGCCTGTGCCCCGACCATGAACAGCATTCCTGTCTGGCGCTGTTTGAAATCATTGACGAATGCAATATGCGTTGTCCGGTGTGTTTCGCCAATTCCGCGCCCGGCATGGGCAACCCGCGCAGCCTGGAGGAAATCGAAACCATGCTGCAAACCCTGCTGGCGAGTGAGCAACAGCCTGACCTGGTGCAGGTGTCCGGCGGCGAACCGACCTTGCATCCGCAACTGATGGCGATCCTGCGCCGCCTCAAGGCCAGCCCGATCCGCCATCTGATGCTCAACACCAATGGCATCCGCCTTGCCCGCGACCCGCAACTGGTGGAGGAGCTTGCCAGCCTCAAGCCGGGTTTCGAGGTCTACCTGCAATTCGATTCGTTGCAGGCGGAGGCGCTGCAAAACATCCGAGGCCAAGACATGCGCAACATCCGGCGGCAGGCGCTGGAAAAACTGGAGCAGCACAACATTTCCACCACGCTGGTGTGCGTAGTCCGCAAGGGCGTGAATGATGATGAAATTGGCGAGATCATCAACTTTGCCCGGCAGTGGCGGTGTGTGCGCGGCATTACCTTCCAGCCGGTGCAGGACGCCGGGCGCAACGAAGGCGACAAGCCCGCCAACCGCATCACCTTGAGCGAAATCCGCTCCCGCATCATCGCGGCGGATAATCCGTTCGGCGACGCCGACATGATTCCGTTGCCGTGCCACCCGGAAAACATTGCGATCGGCTACGGCATCAAGCTGGGCGGGGAAATCACCCCGGTCACGGGTCTGTTGCCGCGCGAAGAACTGCTCAAGGGCGTGGACAACACCATTACGTTCGAAAAAAGCCCCGGCCTGAAGCAGGCGTTCCTCAAGCTGTTTTCATTGGATGCGTGCAGCGAGCAGACCACCGACAATTTGCAGACCCTGCTGTGCTGCCTGCCGCGTATCCAGGGCGATGGGCTGGGTTATGAAAACGTGTTCCGCATTGTCATTATGGCGTTCATGGATAAATACGATTTCGACATCGGTTCGGTGAAGCGTTCCTGCACGCATTTCGTCGAGCCGGATGGGAAGATTTATCCGTTTGACACCTGGAACCTGTTTTACCGCGAAAAAGTGCGGGGGAAATGATTATTCCCCGTACACGGTGACGGTCAGTTTGCGCTGGAAATGGCCGGTGCGATGTTCGTATAGATACAGGCCTTGCCATGTGCCCAAAGCGCTGCGGCCACGAGTCACCGGGAGGGTCACGTCGGTGTTGGTCAGCATGCAGCGGACGTGGGCCGACATGTCGTCATCGCCTTCCAGCGTATGCCGGTAGGCCGGGTCGCCGTCAGGGGCCAGCCGCTTGAGGATGGTTTCCAGATCGTGGTGCACATCCGGGTCGGCGTTTTCGGTAATGAGCAGGGAGGCGCTGGTATGGTGAATGAAAACATGGCACAAGCCGGTTTTGATGCCGCTTTGCCGGATCAATTCATCGACATTGGCGGTAATGTTGTAGGAGCCGCGCCCATGCGTCGAAATAGCCAAGTTTTGTTGGTAAATACTCATCTGAATGGGAATGCCCTGTATGATGGGAAGTTTATTGTCCAGAAAAATAGACCAGACATCATCGTACCATGTCGCAGCAATTACCACCGCTAAACGCACTGCGCGCCTTTGAGGCCGTCGCCCGCTACTTGAGCTTCACCAAGGCGGCGGAGGAACTCAATGTGACCCGCGCCGCCATCAGCCACCAGATCAGGTTTCTGGAGGATTATCTGGGTTTTCCCCTGATTGAGCGTAAAAACCGCGCCATTGAGCTGTCGCCACAAGCTGAGGCGGCGTTGCCCAAGCTGCGTGAGGGTTTCAACAATCTGGCCGAAGCGGTGCGGCTGATGCGCAGCGCCGCTGCGCCGACGCAGAGCATTACGGTGTGTGCGGCGCCGTCATTCGCCTCCAAGTGGTTGATTCCCCGCTTGCCACGCTTTTCCCGGCGGCATCCTGAAATTGATATGCAGATCAACAGCAATGCCATGCTGGTGGCCGCCGACCTGCAACAGGGGGCCGGGTTGATAGACAGCTTTTTCCGGCAGAATCAGGTGGATGTGGTGATCAGTTTCGGGACGGGCAGCCACGCGGGGGAAAATGCCGAACGCTTGTTTACGGTGTCGGCGGTGCCGGTGTGCAGCCCGGCGCTCGTCAGTGACGCGCACCCTCATCCGTTGCGGGTTCCGGAGAAACTGACTTGCCATACCTTGTTGCACGATGATACGGATTACGTTGGGCACCCGACCTGGGTGAAGTGGCTGCAATTGCACGGGGTCAGCGGCGTCAACGCCAGCAGGGGGCTGCATTTCAACCATGTTTCCCTGGCGCTGGATGCGGCGGTGGATGGGCAGGGTGTCCTGCTCTGCCTCAAACCGCTGGCGCAGTCGGATGTTGAGGCTGGAAGGCTGTGCATCCCTTTTGACTTGTCAATGCCGCTGGAGCACGCCTACTACATTATCCGCCCACAGAAGGTTGGCGAAAGTGGCGCGCAACAGGCCAGTGACGCATTCGTGGAATGGCTGCGGGAAGAAGCGCAGCAACACGCCAATGAATCAGGTTAGCTTTGCTAACCAATAGGTTGAAAAATTGTAGCTTGTCCGCAACCTGTATCGTTTTTACCATGCACACATTGCAAAAATAACAGTGACCCTGGTAACTCCTAATCTCTCCTCCTCCTAGCGGTAAGGGTCACATGCAACGCTCACGGCGCGCAAGCATGAGGGGTATTTCTCCTCCTCCTCTCAATAACCTCGTGCTTTTGCCGTGAGCGTCTTCTTTTCCTTTACTGAAGACAAGCCAGCAATGACAGCGTGATCCGCGCCGTCGCCCCCCATAACACTTCACTGTCATATTCCTGAAAATACACGATGGGAACGGGTTCCGGTAAATCGGCCAGCCGCCGGTAACGGATTTCATGGTGTTGCGGCTGCGCCAGCCAGGACAGGGGAATGGTGAATGCGCGCGCCACTTCCTGCGGGCTGGGAACCAGCGCATACGGCCAGGGCAGCGTCCCCACCACCGGCGCGATCCGGAAGCGGCTGATGCTGTGATGCGGCGTCAGTTGCCCTAGCACCCGCACATCCCGTGGCCTGACGCCGATCTCTTCATGCGCTTCGCGTAAGGCAGTGGCGACGAGGTCAATGTCCGTCGGGTCACGTTTTCCACCTGCAAATGCGACCTGCCCGCCGTGCCGGTCTGAATCCGACACGGGGCGGCGGATGAACAGCAGGTGCCAACTGTCTTCCATCCGCACAAACGGCACCAGCACGCCCGCTTCCCGGCAAACCTGCCCCTGAATGGCTGTTGTCGGCACGTCGTAGGTGGGGGCGCTTTGTGTTTGTAAGCGCTGGGCGATGTCCGCTTCCGTCAATTGGTTCAGTTCGTTCATGTCCGCTTCCCTCTCAGGCCGCGACAGAATACCCGCGCAGCCGGTGGGCGAATTGTTCCAGTGCCGCCACGCCGGTTTTCTCGGCGGAATTGATCCATTCCTGGACAGCTTCCAGCCGTGCTTCCTGACTGGCGGCGGTGCGTTCCCACAACTGGAGCAGACGTTGTTGGAACTGGTAAACGGTTTGCAGCGCCTGGCTTTCCGCAAGCACGGCCTGATGGCGCAATTCGGCCTTGGTGACTGGTTTGATGACTTGTTGGGCGAAGTTGGACAGCACCTGCAAACGGTTGCCGAGGACGGCGGCCACGGTGTCGAAATCCACCGTCAGTTTGTGCGGGTTGATGCGGATGCGCGGTGCGACCTTGCGCACCTTGGCCATACCCAGCGTTTCCAACACCCGGATGTAGAACCAGCCGATGTCGAACTCATACCAGCGGCTGGAAAGGCGGGCGGAAGACGCGAAGGCGTGATGGTTGTTATGCAGCTCTTCGCCACCGATGAGGATGCCGATGGGGGAAATATTGGTGGAGGCGTCGGTGGTGTTCCAGTTGCGGTAGCCCCAGAAGTGGCCGAGGCCATTGATCACGCCCGCCGCCCAAAATGGAATCCAGACCATTTGCGTTAGCCATACCAACAGGCCAGCAGCTTCAAACAACACGATGTCGATGATGAGCATGGTGGTGACGCCGAGCCACGGAACGCGGGCGTAAACACGCCGCTCCAGCCAGTCATTTGGGGTGCCCTTGCCGTATTTTTCCAGCGTTTCCTGGTTACGGGCCTCGTTGCGGTACAGCCATGCGCCCAGCCATAGCACGGTGTTGAGGCCGCGGGTCTGCGGGCTGTGCGGGTCGTCTGCGGTTTCACATTTGGCGTGGTGCTTGCGGTGGATGGCGACCCATTCGCGCGTGACCATGCCGGTGGTCAGCCAGAGCCAGAAGCGGAAAAAGTGTGACGGGACAATTCCCAGATCCAGCGCCCGGTGCGCCTGCGCCCGGTGCAGGAAAATGGTGACGGCGGCAATGGTGATGTGCGTGAGACCCAATGTGATGAGCAAAACTTCCCACCACTGCAAATATGACAGCAGACCCATGAATAGACCCTCTACCTCTGTTGTTGTGAGGGTAACACTTTACTACAACCATCATCGCGGCGAGAAAAAATTGCATTGGGTTTATAGCCTGTCAGGAAAATTCGCCCGGGTAACCGCCATCGGCGCAGAAGCTTGATTCCTGGTCTATATAAACTGGGTGAATCAGTTTGAAAAGGTGGATTGCTGTATGGTCATGGTCAAAATGGAAACGCGTCAATACGCTATTTGGCAACAGTCATTGTTCTGGGTCAGTTGGTTGTTGTTGCTGGCTCCGGGCGGTTTCATCGGCTATGGCTTTTCGATTGTGGGTTCGCTGGTGTTGAGCGGTTATCACGAAACCGTGGATCTGGTGCTGGTGCTGATCATGGGAACGGCCCTGGTCGAATTGCTGCTGATTGCGATTTACACCTTCACCCGTTATTGGTCAGGGGAGGCTTCGTTCCGGCGTTTGCTGTTATGGTTGGCGCTGGGGGCGTTCGGGATTCCGCTGGCGGCGTTGCTGGGTTGCATCTATTCTTATGCAAAGCTTGTCCTTAACATGTAAGCCGCTGTTCCATCAGGAGGATCCGTCATGCGACGTTTCATACTATCTGCCGCCGCTTTGCTGCTGGCCGTGTCCGCTCAGGCAAAAGACGCCATGAACACCATTGACCTGCACACTGAAAGCTGCCTCAACACCAACCAGTCCACCGCCGGTATGCTGGAGTGCTATACCCATGCCGAACAGGAATGGGATACGGAACTCAATCGGGTCTACAAGGCTTTGCAAAGCAAACTCAAACCGGCTGGTCAGGACGCCCTCAAGCAGGCGCAGCGCGCCTGGGTCGCCCAGCGTGACAAGGAGTTTGACTTGGTCAACGCCATTCATGCGCAAATGGACGGCACGATGTGGATTGCCGTGATGGCAGGCAAGCGGGCCGATGTGGTCAAGGAACGCGCCGTGGCGTTGCAATCCTATCTTGACCTGCTGACGGAAGGCGAACCGTAGGCAGGTGTCGCGGGTTTTGCCTTTCAAACAACGCCTTCACCCGTATTCGCGGGGTAGGTCACTGGCAGGCTGACGCCCATAAGGTCGTCCCGTGGCCGCCCTTAGCCTTCCTGTTGCCGGGCCTCCGGATACTCTTCGGCCAGCAGCTCCTCGACAGCCGCCTCGCCACCTCATAGCCATCCATGCCGGGCAAGCCGATGTCGAGGAAAATGATTTCCGGCCTGAACGTTTCCACCATGCCCAGAGCCGTGGGGCCATCAGGCGCGATCATCACTTGATGGCCAATAATTTCCAGCAGCATGGCGAAGGAATGCGCCACATCGGGATTGTCATCCACCACCAGGATGCGACGGGACGCCGATGCGGAGGGGGTTGTGGCAGACTCCCCAGCCTGGCTTGGAACCGCATCGGCCACCAGTAGCGGAAGCCGCACCACAAACTCACTGCCTTTATGTTCCCCGGCGCTGGACGCTTCAACTTGTCCGCCGTGTAGTTCAACCAGACGTTTGACCAGCGACAGGCCGATGCCCAGCCCACCTTTGGCGCGGTCGAGGGTGCGGTCAGCCTGGGCGAAAAGGTCAAACAGCAGCGGCAGCATGGCCGGATCCATACCTTCCCCGCTATCCCGAACGCGACATACGGCCAGACTGTTTTCAGCCGTTACGCTGACCTCAATGCTCCCGCCTTCCGGGGTATATTTGATGGCATTGTCCAGCAGGTTATCGACCACTTGGGTGATACGGGCGGCGTCGGCCTCGACCCGCACCGGTTCTGTGGGCAGCGCGAGGTTCAGGAACAGGGTGGCTACGTTGGTACTGGAAAGGAGGTTGCCGAGGTCGTTACCTTGTCCACCAGTCCAGTGGCGATGGCGCTGGCAGGCATGTGGCATCGGGATGTGCGGGCGCGCCACGGCGGCTGCAAGATGCAGGCAACCCTGGTGGCAGGCTCGGCGTCCTACACCTGCGTTACCGGCATGGTGGTTTGCTGGCCCAGCAGTTCGGGCAGATAGCTGATGTGCGCAGGATCCAGATGGACAATGACGACAAAGGCGATCCCGCTTTGTGCGGGCATGGCATTGAAAAACTTTTTCAGCACTTCCACCCCACCTGCCGAAGCGCCGATGGCGACGATTGGGAAGCCTTTGGCAGCGTTGTTGCTTTCCTTTTTGCTGGTTGTTGCTTCATGCAGGGCTTTTTTTGCCCGAATGGCTATTGGCGGGATGGTTGTCGATAGCTGCCATCCCCCTCCATCAGCGCTGGTGATTTGCTTTTCAGATGCGATGGGAGGATGCTGCCTTGAAACCCATCGTCTGTAAGCAGGCAAGATCCTATCCCGTACAGCCTTGGCCGAGCCGGTTATTGTTGCCCGTCATACGCCTTTCTCGCGAACTCTGATCCGTCTGCCGCTGCGGGGTCAATCAGGCGCAGCAGGAGAAAGAAAAACTGGACTTAATCCCACAGCTTCGTTCCCCGTACTAAGCAAGGAATACGCCACTATGCCAGCGAGCCGCCAAACCCTGTTCGGTCGGCTGTGGAGTTCACGGAAGCAACAGTTCCGTGCTGATGCCGTGCGGGTGGCCGCCAGTGAAGAACTGCCGCTAAGGGCAGAGCTTTTCAGCGCCGACCAAATGGAACGTTACGCCAAGGTATTGGCTGCATCACACTCCCTGACCCATACATCCCCCCACGACCAGCTCCTGCACCGGCTGGCGGATAATGAAACCTTACTGATTACCTCTTCCCGTGTGTTAATGGCGACGGCCAGCGCCAGCCGTCGCCTAACGCCAGCCGGAGAATGGCTGCTGGATAATTTCTATCTGATTGATGAGCAAATACGCACTGCCAAACGGCACCTGCCGCCCGGTTACAGCCGCGAACTGCCGCGTTTACAAGAAGGCCCTTCCGCTGGCCTGCCACGCGTGTATGACATTGCGCTGGCAACCATTACGCATGGAGATGGCCGCGTAGACCCGGAAAGCCTCAGCCGTTTTGTCACTGCCTACCAAACCGTGACGCCGCTCACGCTGGGTGAATTATGGGCCATTCCCATTATGTTGCGGTTGGCCCTGATCGAAAACCTGCGGCGTATTGCCGCGCGGATTGTGACCGGCAGGGCGGATCAGGATCTGGCTGACGCCTGGGCACAGAAAATGATCGCCAGCGTGGAACAGGATCCGAAAAGCCTGGTGCTGGTTATTGCCGACATGGCGCGTTCCAACCCGCCGATGACAACCCCCTTCGTGGCCGAATTTGCCCGCCGCCTGCAAGGTCAAAGTACAGCACTGGCTTTGCCGCTGACCTGGATCAAGCAGTTGCTGGCCGAATCGCATCTGAGCATCGAACAACTGGTGCAGACAGAAAGTCAGCAGCAGGCCGCGGATCAGGTTTCCATCGGCAACAGCATTGGCAGCCTGCGCGTTCTCGGTGCTACGGACTGGCGCGATTTTGTCGAAGGCATGAGTGTGGTTGAGCAGACCCTGCGCGAGGACATCGGCGGCGCTTACGGCAGGATGGATTTTACCACCCGCGACCATTATCGCCATGTGGTGGAAAAAATTGCCAAGCGCACCTACTTTTCTGAAGGCGTGGTAGCCAGTCTGGCTATCCAGTTGGCGCATACCGGCGCTGTTCGTCAGGGTGCTGATGACCGCACGGCGCATGTCGGCTTTTACCTGATTGATCAGGGCTTGCCGCAACTGGAACAGGTGGCGGAAGTCCGGCGCACTGTTGGCTCTGCCATGCACAGTCTGTTTGCCCAGCTTCCGCTGACCTTCTTTGTGGGGGCTATTACCTTGCTGACCTTATTGTTCACCGGCGGTTTGTTGTGGCAGGCGAATGCCGGGGGAATGCCAGGTTGGGGGCTGCTACCGCTGGGGATACTATTGCTGGTGGCCAGCAGTCATCTCGCCATGGCGCTGGTGAACTGGCTGGCGACCTTGTTGGCCACACCACAGACTCTGCCGCGCATGGATTTTTCTGCGGGTATTCCGCCACAGGCACGCACCCTGGTGGTGGTGCCGACCATGTTGAGCAGTCCGCGTAGCATTGAGGGGCTGGTCGAGGCGCTGGAAGTCCGCTTTCTGGCAAACCGGGACAAGCACCTGCATTTCGGCCTGTTGACGGATTTTCTGGATGCGTCGACTGAAACGACGCCAACCGACCAGCCGCTGCTGGCGCTGTTGCAGGCTGGTATTGAGCATCTAAACGAGCAATACGCCAAGGCAGGGCGCAACACGTTTTTCCTGTTTCAGCGTCCGCGCCGTTGGAATGCGCAGGAGCAGGTGTGGATGGGCTACGAACGCAAGCGCGGCAAGCTGGCCGCTTTGAATGCACTGCTGCGCGGCAAAGAGAATGATGCCTTTTCCCTGATTGTGGGGGAAACCGCAGTGCTGGCGGACGTGAAATATGTGATCACGCTGGATACCGATACCCAGCTACCACGCGACGCCGCCCGCCAGTTGGTGGGGGTGATGGAGCACCCGCTGAACCATGCGGTGTATGACGCCGCCAAACAGCGCGTGACGGCCGGATACGGCATCCTGCAACCGCGTGTCAGCGTGAGCCTGTCGGGTGCTGACGTGTCGCGTTACGCCTGCCTGCATGGCGGGGAATCGGGCATCGACCCCTATACCCGCGCTGTTTCCGACGTGTATCAGGATTTGTTCCAGGAAGGTTCCTTCATCGGCAAAGGCATTTATGACGTGGATGCGTTTGAGCAGGCGCTTGCCGGGCGCTTGCCTGAAAACCGCATCCTGAGCCATGACTTGCTGGAGGGCTGCTACGCGCGGGCGGGGTTGCTCAGCGATGTGCAACTGTATGAGGAATACCCGCTGCGCTACAGTGCGGATGTCAGCCGTCGGCACCGCTGGATTCGCGGCGACTGGCAACTGGCGGGCTGGTTGCTGCCGCACGTGCCGGGGGCGAACGGGTTACGCCAGCGAAACCCGCTGTCGGCCTTGTCGCGCTGGAAGATTTTCGACAACCTGCGCCGCAGCCTGATCGCAGTGTCTTTGACCCTGCTGTTGTTACTGGGTTGGATGGTGCTGCCGTCCGCCGGATTCTGGACAGCCGCCGTGCTGGCCCTGCTGGTGGTTCCTTCCCTGTGCACCTCCCTGCTGAGTCTGGCACGCAAGCCGGTTGACCTGCTGCTGCGGCAACACCTGCTGGCGGAAACCCGCACGCTCGGCGGGCATTTTACCCAGGCTGCGCTGATGCTGGTGTGCCTGCCTTATGAGGCCTGGTTCAGCCTGGATGCAATGGCACGCACGCTGTGGCGGATGCAGGTTTCGCAGCAACAGTTGCTGGAATGGAACCCTTCCAGTGAAGCCAGCCGCACCAGTCACGCCAGTCTGTGGGCAGCCTACCGGACGATGTGGATTGCTCCGGCGCTGGCCGTCACGATCGCAGGCTATCTGTTGTTTGCCCGCGCAGATGCGTTGCTGGTGGCGGCTCCCATCCTGCTGCTGTGGGGATTGTCCCCCGCCATTACCTGGTGGATCAGCCAACCACTGGTGCGCCGTGAGGCACGCCTGAGCACTGCACAGACTGACTTTCTCAGGAAAACTGCCCGCCGCACCTGGGGCTATTTCGACACGCTGGCCGGGGCGGAAGAAAACGGGTTGCCGCCGGATAATTATCAGGTCTATCAGGCTATCGGTGTGGCACACCGCACCTCGCCCACCAATATGGGGCTGGCGTTACTGGCGAATTTGTCTGCTTACGATTTTGGCTACCTGCCAGCCGGTGTGCTACTGGAGCGCACGGCGAATACCTTGCATACAATGGCGGGGCTGGAGCGTTACCACGGGCATTTCTATAACTGGTATGACACGCAAACCTTGCGCCCGTTGAATCCGTTGTATGTATCGACGGTGGACAGCGGCAATCTGGCGGGGCATCTGCTGACCCTGCAACCGGGCTTGCTGGCCTTGGCGGATCAGCCGATTCTGGGGAGGCGCTGGCTGGAAGGGTTGGTGGATACTTTCGGTGTGTGGCTGGAAACCACTCAGGACAGGGCAACCCCTGAGCTGACGGCGTTGCAAACTGCGCTGGAAAAAGTTAACACAGCGCGGCCCGCTACGTTGCTGGAGGCAAAAGGTTGTCTTGACGAGCTGATAGCGCTTGCCGGGCAAGTGCCTACCGAAGAATGGGGGAGCGCGTTTGCCCAACAATGTCGGGCGCTGCTGGAAGAATTGCAGTTCCTCGCGCCTGCGGAGGTGGAGCGTAATCTTGCCGGAATCCCGACCTTGCGGGAGCTGTCGCAGCTTCCCGCAGCCCGCGAACACGCCCTCAAACGGATCGCAACCATCGAGCAACTGGCGTGGCAGGCAGGCGAAATGGCGCGTGTGCAGTATGATTTCCTCTACGACAAGTCGCGCCGTCTGTTTGCCATCGGCTATAACGTGAGCGAGCGGCAGCGGGATACGGGTTATTACGACCTGCTGGCCTCGGAAGCCCGCTTGTGCAACTTCGTGGCGATTGCGCAGGAACAGGTTCCACAGGAAAGCTGGTTCGCGCTGGGGCGCTTGCTGGTGACCACCGATGGAGCGCCCACCCTGCTGTCATGGAGCGGTTCCATGTTTGAATACCTGATGCCGTTGCTGGTGATGCCGGGCTATGCCAACACCTTGCTTGACCAGACCAGCCGCAGCGTGGTGCAACGCCAGATTGCGTATGGCAAACAGCGCGGTGTGCCGTGGGGCGCGTCGGAATCCGGTTATAACACCGTCGATGTGCACCTCAACTACCAGTACCGCGCGTTCGGTGTGCCGGGGCTGGGGCTGAAGCGCGGGCTGGCGGAGGATCTGGTGATTGCCCCGTATGCGTCGGCGCTGGCGCTGATGGTTGCACCCGAGGCGGCCTGCCAGAACCTTGAGCGGCTGGCGGCGGAAGGCATGGTCGGCAAATTCGGTTTCTATGAAGCGATTGATTACACCCCGTCACGTCAGCGTCGCGGGGAAACCAGCACGGTGATCCAGTCCTTCATGGCGCACCATCAGGGCATGAGCCTGTTGGCGCTGGCCTGGTTACTGCTGGATCGGCCGATGCAGCAACGTTTTGCCGCCAACCCCCTGTTGCAGTCGGCCTTGCTGCTGCTTCAGGAACGCACCCCCAAGGCGGCGGCTTACCATACACAGACCAGCGAAGTCGTCGAAGTCCTGCTGGCTTCCAGTGAACCCCCCATCCCGGTGCGGGTGCTAAATGATCCGGATACGGCCTTGCCGGAAGTGCAGTTGCTCTCCAATGGTGCTTACCATGTCATGCTGACGCATGCCGGGGGCGGTTACAGCCGTTACCAGGATCTGGCCGTGACACGCTGGCGTGAAGACAGCACCCGTGACCATTGGGGCGCATTCTGTTATATCCGTGATCTGGCCAGCGGGGAGTTCTGGTCAACCGCATACCAGCCGACCCTTACGCCTGCGGAACAGTGCGAAGCCATTTTTTCGGAAGGCCGGGCCGAGTTTCGTCGTCATGACCATGGTTTCGAAACCCATGTCGATATCGTGGTGTCGCCGGAAGACAATATTGAGCTGCGCCGCATCCGCATTACCAACAACGGATCGGCCAGCCGCACGCTGGATGTCACCAGTTACGCCGAAGTGGTGCTGGCTCCGGCGGTTGCCGACGCGCTGCACCCGGCTTTCAGCAAGCTGTTTGTGCAAACCGAAATTATTGAACCCTTGCAGGCCATCCTCTGCACCCGCCGCCCGCGTGCCATCCACGAACATAGCCCGTGGCTGTTCCATTTGATGGCAGTGCATGAAGGTGAGTCCAGCGGCATTTCCTATGAAACCGACCGGGCACAGTTCATCGGGCGTGGCAATACCCTGGCCGCGCCCCACGCCCTGACCGGGGCGGAACATCTGTCCGGCAGCGTGGGCGCAGTGCTTGACCCCATCATCGCCATCCGCCACCGGATTACCCTGAAGCCGGAAGCCTCCGTCACTCTCGATATGGTGATCGGCGTGGCGGACACCCGTGAGTCCAGTCTGGAACTGGTGGAAAAATACCGTGACCGACGGTTGTCTGACCGTGTGTTCGATCTGGCCTGGACACACAGCCAGGTCGTATTACGGCAACTCAACGCCAATGAAAGCGAAGCGCAACTCTACGGGCGGCTGGCCAATGCAGTGGTTTATTCCCATGCGCTGTTGCGGGCGGATACGGATGTCATCACCAGCAACCAGCGCGGGCAATCCGGCCTGTGGGCGCACGCCATTTCCGGCGACCTGCCGATTGTGCTGCTGCAAATCAGCAAGCTGGAAAACCTGGAACTGGTACGCCAGTTGGTCAAGGCCCATGCCTATTGGCGCTTGAAAGGTCTGGCGGCGGATCTGGTGATCTGGAACGAAGACCGCGACGGTTATCGCCAGCAGCTTCAGGAACAAATCCTCGGCCTGATTGCCTGGAGTGTGGAAGCGCATGTGCTGGATCACCCCGGTGGTATTTTTGTCCGTCAGGTTGACCAGCTTTCCAGCGAAGACCGCATTCTGCTCCAATCCGTCGCCCGTGCCGTCATCAGCGACCAGCGCGGCACGCTGGCGGAACAGGTCAACCGCCGTGCGCCTCTGGTCAGGCGGGTTTCGCGCTTTTTGCCTGGTTACAACCCGCCATCTGCGGCGGTAGACAGTGGGTTATTGCCGCGTGATGACCTGATCCTGTGCAACGGCCTGGGTGGGTTTACCGCTGATGGGCGCGAATATGTGATTACCCCACCAGCCGGTGACAAGACGCCCGCGCCGTGGGTGAATGTATTGGCGAACCCTGATTTTGGCACGGTAATTTCCGAAAGCGGGCAGGCGTATACCTGGCGTGAGAATGCCCATGAGTTCCGCCTGACCCCGTGGCATAACGACCCGGTAAGCGATAGCGGCGGCGAAGCCCTGTACCTGCGTGATGAAGACAGCGGACGTTTCTGGTCGCCCACGCCGCTGCCGTGTCCGGGCGAAGGCGCGTATATCAGCCGCCACGGTTTCGGTTACAGCGTGTTCGAGCATAACGAACAGGGCATTCACTCGGAACTCATTGTGTTTGTGGCGCTGGATGCCGCCGTCAAATGCGCCATCCTGAAAATCCATAACGCTTCCGGGCGTGAGCGGCATTTGTCCGCCACCGGCTATGTGGAATGGGTATTGGGCGATTTACGCCCGAAATCGGCTCCGCATGTGATCACTGAATGCGTGGTGGGCGGCGCAGTATTGGCACATAATCCTTACAGCCCGGAATTTGCTGAACGGGTAGCGTTTTTCCATGTGGACGACGACAACCGTTCCATCACGGCTGACCGGACTGAATTCATCGGGCGTAACGGCTCACTGCGCAACCCGGCGGCGTTGCACCACGCTTACCTGTCGGGCAGGGTCGGGGCGGCGCTCGACCCGTGCGCGGCGCTTCAGGTGAACTTTACCCTGGCGGCGGGGCAAACGCGGGAAATGGTGTTCACCCTCGGTGCGGGGCGTGACCGGAACGACGCTGATGTGCTGATCCAGCGTTTCCGGCGGCTGGCAGCAGTGCGTGATGCCCTGACGCAGGCGCAGCAATACTGGGTGCATACGCTGGGAACGGTACAGGTGGAAACGCCTGATCAAAGCATCAATGTGCTGGCCAATGGCTGGCTGTTGTACCAGACGCTGGCCTGCCGCATGTGGGGACGCAGCGGTTATTACCAGTCGGGTGGCGCTTACGGGTTCCGTGACCAGTTGCAGGATGCGATGGCGCTGGTGCATACCGAGCCGCATAAAGTGCGGGAACACCTGCTGCTGTGCGCCAATCATCAGTTTGCGGAGGGTGATGTGCAACACTGGTGGCATCCGCCCACCAACCGGGGCGTGCGTACCCAATGTTCGGATGATTACCTGTGGCTGCCGCTGGCAACCTGCCGTTATATCAAGGTTACGGGCGACCTGAGCGTGCTGGACGAGCGGGCGGGATTTTTGACAGGCCGTGCGCTGAATGTGGGGGAGGATTCCTACTACGACCTGCCGGGGCATGGCGGGGAAACGGCCAGCCTGTATCAGCATTGTGTACAGGCTATCCTGCACGGCCTGCGTTTTGGCGAACATGGCCTGCCACTGATGGGTTCAGGCGACTGGAATGATGGCATGAATCTGGTCGGTATCGGCGGCAAGGGTGAAAGCGTGTGGCTGGGCTTTTTCCTCTGTGAGGTGTTGAACGCGTTTACTGCGCTGGCGCACGCCCGCAACGATGCGCCATTTGCCGAGCGTTGTCAGGCTGAATGCGTCCGGTTGCAACAGAACCTGGAACGCCATGGCTGGGATGGCGCATGGTATCGCCGCGCCTACTTTGATGACGGCACGCCGCTGGGTTCAACCCGTAACGAGGAATGCCGGATCGATTCGATTGCGCAAAGCTGGTCGGTGCTGTCCGGGGTGGGTGCGCCCGCCCGTACCGCACAGGCGATGCAGGCTTTAAGTGAACGGCTGGTGCGCCGTGATGCTGCACTGGTGCAATTGCTTGACCCACCGTTTGATGCTTCAAGCCTGGACCCCGGCTATATCCGGGGTTATGTGCCCGGCGTGCGGGAAAATGGCGGGCAATACACCCATGCGGCGATCTGGGCGGCAATGGCGTTTGCACATCTGGGCGATAGCGAACACGCCTGGGATGTGATGGAGATGATCAACCCGGTGAACCACGGGTTATCGCCTGCGGGCATCGCCACTTACAAGGTCGAGCCGTATGTGGCGGCGGCGGATGTGTATGGCGTTGCGCCGCATACCGGGCGTGGCGGCTGGAGCTGGTACACCGGTTCGGCTGGCTGGATGTATCGGCTGATCACGGAATCGCTGCTGGGGCTGCGGCGCGAGGGCGACAGCCTGCGCTTCGGGCCTTGTTTGCCGCCGGAGTGGACTGGCTTCAGGATGCGCTATCGTTATCGGGAAACCGTTTACCACATTACTGTCACACAGGCGACGGGTGAGGGCGCAGGTGTGATGCTGGATGGGGTTGCGCAGCAGGATGGCAGGGTTGTGCTGGTGGATGATCGGGTGGAACATCGGGTTGAAGTGTTTCATATGCGAATGCAGGCGAATGACCGATTAACGCTGTGACGGAGAGATGAACACTATGAGGTTATACACAAGCTGTGATCTGGCGTTTGAAATTCCCGCACCAACCCCGTTTGTGCTGATGTTGCGGCCTCGCAGCGGTGCGCAGCAATGGATTACCCGCGAGGAATACCGCCTCGTGCCAAGCGTGCCGGTGTTTGAATTCACCGATAACTACGGCAACCTCTGCCAGCGGCTGGTTGCGCTGCCTGGGGTTTTCACCGTATACACCTCGGCCGAAGTGATGACCACAGACTATGTGGACCAAGCACCGGGAGCGCCGTTTGTCGAGGTTCAGAATCTGCCTGATGCTGAACTTAGCTACCTGTTGCCCAGCCGTTACTGTGAGTCAGAGTGCTTCAGCCAGATGGCCAGCGATATTACCGCAGGGCAGAAGGCAGGTTACGATCAGGCCGCGGCGATTGTGGCATGGTTGCGCGCCAACATCCGCTTTGCCCCAGGCAGCAGCAACATCCCTTTGTCGGCAGTGGAGGTCAATATCAGGCAGTCCGGCGTCTGTCGGGATCTGGCGCATCTTGGCATGGCGTTGTGCCGCAGCTTAAGCATTCCGGCGCGCATGGTGGTTGGCTATCTCTACGGACTGGAGCCGATGGATTTGCACGCCTGGTTTGAAGCGTATGTGGGCGGGCGCTGGTATACGTTTGATGCTACGCAAGCTGAGCTGAAAGGTGGGTATGTGGTTATTGGCTATGGTCGGGATGCAGCAGATGTCGCTGTCTATAATCAGTTTGGGCCTGCGGTGTATCCCACTGCACAGACTGTTTGCGTACAACGGCTCAGGGAAGAGTAGGTTTTGTTGATGTTTTCGCGCGGGCAGGATGGTTCACTATTGTGATCTCTCGGGGTTTGACCTCGGCAGGCAGTCCGTCACAGCCATTTTTTCCAGCGGAAGATGGCCAGCAGAACCAACGCGATGGCGATCATGACGCCCCATATCAGCGGGTAGCCGTAATACCAATGCAGCTCCGGCATGGACCAGGGATGTTCAGGGTAGTCGGTAAAATTCATGCCGTAGACGCCGGCAACGAATGTCAATGGAATGAAAATGGTCGCAATCACGGTCAACACGCGCATGATGTCGTTCATGCGGTTGCTGAGGCTGGAAAGGTAAATGTCGAGCATGCCGCTGAGCATTTCGCGGTAGGTTTCGATCAGGTCGATCACCTGCACGGAATGGTCGTAACAGTCGCTGAAATAAGGGCGCATGATTTCGCTGACCAGTTCTGCATCGTGCTGGATCAGGCGGCTGATGACTTCGCGTTGCGGCCATAGCGCCCGACGCAGCAACAGCAGATCGCGTTTGAGTTGGTGCAGGCTGGTGAGGATGGTTTTGTCCGGGTTTTCCAGCACCTGATCTTCGAGGTCTTCAATCTGTTCGCCGATGTTTTCCAGCAGCGGGAAAGCGGAGTCGATTATCACATCCACCAGCGCATACAACAGGTAGTCGACGCCACGGGTGCGCAGCCGCCCGAAGCCTTGCCGCAGACGTTCGCGCACCGGTTCAAAAGCCTTGCCGTCGCCGCTGCAAAAACTGAGCAGGTGGCCATCGCCAACGAACAGGCTGATCTGTTCCAACCTGATATCTTTCCCGCTCAGGTACGGCAGGTTGAGGATCAGGAAGGCGTGTTTTTCGTGGAAGTCCACTTTGGGGCGCTGGCCGCTGTTGAGGATGTCCTCCATTGCCAACGGGTGCATACCGAAGGTTTCACCCAATGCGCAGATGGCGGCAGGGTCATGTACGTTGGTGACATCCAGCCAGTCGACCCAATCGTTTTGCACGGCGGCCCGGCACTGTTCCGGCGTGGGGATCAGGGTTTCGCTGAAATGTTCCTGGTTGTATTCCAGCAGGCAGATGCGGGTAGCGCCGCCTTCGCCGTGGCGGGTGAGGGTGCCGGGTGGTGTTCCCGGCGGGTGGTAGCGGGCACCAAAGGTTTCCATGTGGGGTTTACTTGCTCAGCCGCACGACTGTTTTCACCAGCTTGTTGATGCCAGTGGCGGCTTCGCTGATTTTGCCCGCCAGCATGTAGGCCGGGGTGCTGACCACTTTGCGTTCTTCGTCGATGACGAATTCATCGACTGGGCAGCTCACATGGGTGCCACCCATTTGTTCGATGAGGGCGGCGGTTTCCGCGTCCGTGCCGATGGTAGCTTTGGTCCCTTCGCCAAAAATCTGTGGGATCATGGCCGGGGCAATGCAAATGAAACCGAGTGGTTTGCCTTGCGCAGCCATGGCCTTGCAAAAGCGCAGCACCTCGGGCTGGATGGTGCAGTCAGCACCTTTGAAAGCGAAATCGCACAGGTTCTTGGCCGCACCATAACCGCCGGGAAGGATCAGCGCGTCGAAATCATCCGGGTTGGCGGTTGCCAGATCCTGGATATTGCCACGCACGATGCGGGCGGCTTCCACCAGCACCTGTCGGCTTTCGTCCATGACTTCGCCAGTCAGGTGGTTGATGACGTGGGCTTGCGGGATGTCGGGGGCGAATGCCTGGTATTCGCAGCCTTCTTGCTCCAGCGCCAGCAGGGTCAGCACGCTTTCATAAATTTCTGCGCCGTCGTAAACGCCGCAACCCGATAAAATGACTGCCACTTTGGTCATGGGGTGTCCCTCTTGGATATTGGT
>NZ_JAYMYJ010000040.1:0-3305 GCF_035668035.1 Candidatus Thiothrix phosphatis
AGCGGTCAAGGCGGCCATTTTGTCAGGTCAGGTTACTGGACTTGGTAGGGCAACACTGAAACCCGTGTTGGCAGGGGCAGGCTTGCCACGGTCAACCGACGCTGTAAAGGTGCTGATCAAATGGGGTTGCACTGACCTGATAGAAACAGGATTGGTTTCCCGTAATCCAGAACCCGGCAATGGAAAACCTGAATTTGTGATTGCTTAACCGGGATAGGGCAGGCCACCACCTGACAACATACAACCTTCACCAGGAAGCCGGGGCAAGTTCCCGGCTTTTTCATTGTGTCAAAACTTATAAATTATGACACATCATAAAGTCAGTGATTTGGCCACGGAAGAATGCGGCGTTGGTGTGTGTCAAAAGTTGCGACATAAATAAGTTTACAAAGTTTTAGGACTTATGACACAATAAACCTAACTTAAGACACACACCGAAAGGGGACAGGTTTATGAAGATCGGATACGCAAGGGTAAGCACAACCGGGCAGGACTATGAAACCCAACTGGCAAAACTGAAGGCCGAAGGGTGCAAAGAAATATTCAGTGAGAAGCAAAGCGGCAAATCCACAGATGATAGGGAGCAGTTGCAAGCGGCCTTGAAGTTTGCCCGCAAGGGTGACGTGCTGATCGTCACCAAGCTTGACCGATTGGCGCGATCCATGGGCGACCTGTGGCAGATTGCCCGCGAACTGGACAACAAGGGCGCGGCCTTCAAGGTGCTTGACCAGGAAGGCATGGACACCAGTAATGCAACCGGCAAACTACTGTTTACCATCCTTGGCGGCATTGCCGAGTTTGAACGTGATTTGATCAACGCCAGGACAGCAGAGGGCAGGGCGGCGGCCAAGGCCAAAGGCGTGAAGTTTGGCAGGCCGGGGAAACTGGAAGCCGACCAGGTGGAAGCGGTCAAGGCAGACGTGAAGGCGGGCGAACTGAGTATGCAGGCCATCGCGGACAAGCACGGCATTTCCCGTAAGACGGTTTACCGGCTGGCGGGGGCGAAGGATGCGGCATAGGGAAGGGTGGAAATCACCAGAAAAGTCGGAATTTGCCCGGCTTTTCTGTAGATACGAACCCTAATGTGATGTTTCACTGTGTATTTTTAGTGTGTATTTGAAAATCAATACATGATGATTTGTCTATTACATCAATAATATATAATTATTATCATCTTCCCTTCACCTCCATCACTCCACATATAACCATCCTGATCATAAGTATTTGATAAATAGTAGCTGTCAATTCTACAGCCGTCTACATGGAAACACCAAAAGCGCATGATATACCGGGTATAAAAGCGGGTAGGGTTTTCGCCTGTGTCTCTCAAGCATTCTTTTTGCGGGTATGGATAGCGGGTATAGTCGCTTGTACCTGTTGATAGCAAAGGGAGTTCGATGGCGTTATGCCAAGCAAAACCATTACGCTGCTGACTGATCTGGAAGCAAGAAACGCAGAGGTAAAAACCGCCTCTTACCGGATAAAGGATATGCCGGGGCTATATCTGGAAATCAACCCCAACGGCTCCAGAATCTGGCGGTTACGCTACCGCAACCCGCAGACCAAAAAGGAAACCATGTTCACTGTGGGAGTTTTCCCAGAAACGAAATGCGCAGCGGCGCGGCTTGCAGCCGAAGAGGCCAAGGCGATGGTCAGGCAGGGGATAGACCCGAATACCAAAAAACAACGCGACCGGCTCAGGGGTAGCGGAAAAACTTTTCAGGAAGTCGCGCTCGAATGGCATGAAAACCAGTTGGGGCGCTGGAAAAAGAGCAACGCTGAACAAGTGCTGCACTCGCTGGAACTGGACGTTTTCCCACACATCGGCAAACAACCCATCGACGATCTGGAAGCGCCCGACATATTGGCGGTATTGCGGCGCATCGAAGGGCGGGGGACACTGCCGCAGGCGCAAAAGGTGCGCCAGCGCGTCAACGCGGTTTTTCGTTTCGCCGTCATCGTCGGCTATATCAAGGGAAACCCGCTACCTGAAAACATGCGCGGCGCAATCAAGGCTTACAAAGAGAAACACTTCAACGCGCTTACTGTGGAAGACCTGCCCGACTTCCTCCGTGATCTGGCTGCATACCGCTCGGAAGTGCTGCGCCGCGCCGTACAATTCACCTTGTTGACTTTCGCCCGCACTGACTCGGTAAGAATGGCGGAATGGCAGGAAATCGATTGGGAAAGCGCGCTCTGGAAGATCCCCGCCGAACACATGAAAATGGAACAGCCCCACATTATCCCATTGTCCAGTCAGGCGCTGAAGCTGCTGGAAGAGTTGCGGCCTTTCACTGGGGATTCAAACCTGATCTTTTATACCATCAGGCGCGGCCAGCTCATCAGTGAAAACGCGCTATTGCAGGTCATTCGGCGCATAGGGTGGAGTGATGACACCACCATCCACGGGTTCCGCGCCATTGCATCCAGTACCCTGAAAGACCACGGATTCAGATATGAAGTCGTGGAAAAGCAGCTTGCGCACCAAGGCCGGGACAAGGTGGCGAACGCCTATGACTACATGGCGCGCTACCTGGACGAACGTAAGCACATGATGCAATGGTGGGCGGATTTTCTTGAGGGACAGCAACATGGTCACGGTAAAGTCATCATCGGCAACTTTGCGCAGGGCAGGGGATGACCTGCTGCACTGCCCCAATACAACACCGGGCAACCGGGAAACCTTGCCACCCGTGAGCGAGTGCAACACCTGAGCGACACACCCAAAAAGACACTGACCTTCACCCGCAAACCCGCCAGCACTGGCGCGTCGCCATCTGCTACGGTTACACGCACCGGCAAGCGCATCATCCGGCGCGACGATCTGCCCAACGTCCAGCGACCGGGGAAGGGTGGCAAGCCACCGGCAGCCAAGGCCAAACCGAAGAAACCACCCCGCAAACCGCAACCCAAAAAACAGGTAACACCGCCGTCTGAACTCAAGATGCGCGAACTGAACGACCGGCTGAACGGCTTCCGCGTTTGGCTGACCTATCAGCCTCTGGCGCTGGGCATCGAAAAGCAAATCTTTAAATTGGTGAATGATGAATGCTTTCCCGGCGCATCCAAAAAAGTTGTCCAGAAGGTGTTGCGGAAGCACACCAACCACGGCCTTTACCTGCAAGCCATCCAGCGCGGCGGCGCTCGCTATACCCTGGACGGCGCGGAAGAGGGCGACATCAGCCAACAGCACCAGCAGCACGCCGCCGAAACCCTCACCAACCGCCAGCAAGCGCAAGGGTGAACAAGCAATGATGACATTTTGACATTTTCTTTTTGGAAAACTTCCATACAATACTGGATAG
>NZ_JAYMYJ010000041.1:0-18890 GCF_035668035.1 Candidatus Thiothrix phosphatis
ACATCATGGAGTCGCCATCCGGTGAAAAGCCCACAACGTGGAATGAACCCTTGATCAGAACGTATTGCATATGCCCGTGAATCCCTCGTTTGAAATGGGTGTTTATTAGACATCAATCGGGCGTAAAAAGCATCCGGCGCTGTAGTATCATGCACAAAACCGCTGTAAAGGTAATGACGACATGCTGTTCACCGCCCTCACCGCCACCCTCGAAACCGCCTTCAACACCTGGCTGGAGCTGGACAAGAAAACCCACGGCAATGCGCTGGAACGCCTGCAAGCCATGCAGGGCAAGCTGATCTGCCTGCATGTCAGCAACCCCGACCTGAAACTGTATTTCCTGCCGACGGCGGACAATGTGCGTGTCGCCACTGAGTACGACGCCGAACCGGATGTCACCATCCACGCCTCCGCGCTGGCGCTGATGCGCCTGTCCGCCGCTGAAGATGTCGGCAAGGCGATGCTGGAACAGGGCGTCAAGATCGACGGCGACATGGGGCTGGGCAACCGCTTCAGCGACATCCTGCGCGCTGTCCGGGTGGATTGGGAAGAATTGCTGTCACAGGCGGTCGGCGACGTTGTGGCGCATCAGATGGGGCAATTGACGCGCGCCGCCAAAGGCTGGCTGGACGGTTCCGCCCACGCCATGCGCCTGAACACGCAGGAATATTTGCAGGAAGAAGCCCGCCTGCTGCCCGCCGAAGCCGAAATCCGCCAATTCCTGGACGCCGTCGACACATTGCGGATGGACACCGACCGGCTGGAAGCGCGCCTCAAACGGCTGGAGCAGGATTGACGGGAACAGGGCGACCGGCAAGCCGCCCCGTCCACATCACATTCAACCGGCCCGACCCGCTGCCGTTGCATCCGGCACTTCGACCAACTTGCCGGTGCGGCAATCGTAGATATAGCCGTAAATGGGAATATCAGCAGGCACCATCGGGCTTTCGCGGATGCGCTGCACATCCTCCACCACGCTTTGCTCCAGATTATTGATGGTCAGCCACTGCACAAATTTGCCATTGGCCGTGCCCGGCCCGTCCCCGCTGTCATGCCAGCCGTTGGCATCGATGGAAGCTGTTTTCAGGCTGCTGGCCAGCAGGTCGCCCATGACTTCATTGGTGAATGTCAGCATGCCGCAGTCGGTGTGGTGCACCACGAACCACTCTTTCGTCCCCAGCAGCTTGTAGGAAATGACCAGTGAACGGATTGCGTCATCGCTGGCCCTGCCGCCCGCATTCCGGATCACATGCGCGTCGCCTTCCGCCAGCCCTGCGTATTTGGCAGGATCCAGCCGCGCATCCATGCAGGTCAGAATGGCGAAACGCCTGCCCGGCGGCATCGGCAAATCGCCTTTCTCGCCAAAATCGGCGGCATAGCTGGCGTTGGCGGTCAGCACTTCATCCAGTACCTTGCTCATGATTATCCTCCTTTCGCTTCACCGCATGGCTTGCCAGCCGAAGCACCGGCGGTGAGCGGAGACTCCGGCCACGTTATCAGGCTTGTTATGGTGGATTTCATGACTATAGGCCGAACCGGCGCAGCTCTCCACAAACCACGCAATTCCTGACGAATCTCCACACCGGAACCTAGCGCTTCGGCGGCTTGCCGATACGGTCGATGGAAACGTGCACGACGGCGGATTGGTTCCCGGCGGGCAGGGCGTCCTTCCCGCCAGCTTGCCCCTCGATATGGAAATAGCGGTAGCCGCTGATCATGCCGGAAACCGTCGCGCCCTTGCCTTTCAGGTCGTGCAGGAACACCGCCAATAGGTGCGCAACCGTGAAAATCAGGATGAAGTCGGCCAGTACGCGATGCCAGTTGAACATCGACATACCCAGGAAAGCACTGGCCGAATTGTAATACAGCCCGCTAAACGCGCACGCCAGCAACACCAGCCACAGCAACGGGTACAACTGCCGCCAGAACGGATTGTGCGCAAACCAGTTCGGTAGCGGCCAACGTGCAAAGCTCAGGTAAAACAGCAGCATCTGCTTTGCCCCAGCCCATTGCGCCCGGTCTGGCGACAACGCCCGCCAATGTGCGCTGCCGGGCAGCATGAACAGCAGGATCACCCGCGCCGCCACCGCCACGACCAGCAATTGCCCACAGATCAGGTGCCAGTCGCGCCAGAATGCGTAATCCGCCGCGCCCAACCCAATCGCCCAGGCGCTGGCGAACTGGAACAGCACACCTGCCGCAATCAGCCAGTGCGTCAATCGCACCCAGCCTGACCAGACCGGAACGTAACGGATGTTTTCTTGCGGCATGGCGCTCTCCTTGCAAAAAATTCAGACTGCGACCGTATCAAACAGATAGCCGATCCCGGCGGTGACCGCCATCGCCAGCGCCCCCCAAAATGTCACCCGGATTGCGCCCTTGAACAGGCCTGAGCCTCCAGTCCTGGCGGCGACCGCCCCCATGACGGCGAGAAACAGCAGCGAACTGGCCGCCACCGCCGGGATCATAATGTCCATCGGTGCCAACACCGTCAGCAGCGTCGGCAGGGCCGCGCCCACAGAAAACGTCGCCGCCGAGGTCAGCGCCGCCTGTAACGGGCGCGCCTGGTGGGTTTCCGACAACCCCAGCTCATCGCGGGCGTGCGCGCCGAGCGCGTCATGCGCCATCAACTGGTCAGCGACCTGCGCCGCCAGCGCCCGATCCAGGCCACGCTGCACGTAAATGTCGGTCAGTTCCTTGCGCTCGTAACGCTCATTGTTTTCGAGCTCGAAACGTTCGCGCTCCAGGTCGGCCTGCTCGGTGTCGGCCTGTGAACTGACGGAAACATATTCCCCGGCGGCCATCGACATCGCCCCGGCCACCAGCCCGGCGATGGCGGCCAGCGTCAGTTCCGCCCGCCCGCTACTGGCGGCGGCGATCCCCACCACCAGGCTGGCGGTGGACACGATCCCATCATTTGCGCCCAGCACGGCAGCGCGCAGCCAGCCGATACGCTGGCTGAAATGCTGTTCTGGTTTATGCGGCATCTTCCGACCCTGCAAAAAAACGGATTAGGGACAATGACCCATAAAAAAACCGGGACACGCCCGGTTTTTTGGAAATGACAACGGGATTTCGCGCTCAGGCGGCGTAGTTGGCCTCGGCAAAGCCCCAGTTCGCCAAGCTGTTCAGGAAGGTTTCCACGAACTTCGGGCGCAGGTTGCGGTAGTCGATGTAATAGGCGTGCTCCCATACGTCGATGCATAGCAGCGCAGTGTCACCAGTGGTCAGCGGGGTGCCCGCCGCGCCCATGTTGACGATGTCGACGGAGCCATCCGCCTTTTTCACCAGCCAAGTCCAGCCGGAACCGAAGTTGCCGACAGCGGAAGCCGTGAAGGCTTTCTTGAATTCATCGAAGGAACCCCATTTGGCGTTGATGGCAGCCGCCAATGCGCCCTCCGGAGCACCGCCGCCATTAGGCTTCAGGCAGCTCCAGAAAAAGGTGTGGTTCCAGACCTGGGCCGCATTGTTGTAAACACCGCCAGCAGGTGCCGCTTTCACGATCTCTTCCAGACCCATGCTTTCAAACTGGGTGCCCGGAACCAAGTTGTTCAGGTTGGTGACGTAGGCATTGTGGTGCTTGTCGTGGTGGTATTCCAACGTCTCGGCTGACATGTACGGGGCCAGCGCGTCTTTTGCATAAGGCAGGTCGGGCAGTGTATGGGTCATGAGTCGTTACTCCTCTAAGTCGTTAGATTATGGATAGGCCGTAAGATAGGCCATTTTCGGCAAAATGTGCAATAAGCCTGTTTTTGATTGATGAATTATCATGGCGATGTCATGCAAACCCTTCCCCCGCAGGGGTTGTGGCCGCTCTTGATTTGCCGCTATCCTGAAACCATTGCGACCCATCAACCTGGAGGTACAGCGTGGATTCCCGATTATTGCAGGCGGAGGAACTGGGCGTCAGGCTGGAAATCGTCAACGGCTTGCCGATCTGGGAAGCGCAACCTGTTTACCGTCATCAGAAAGCGGTTGACCGCATCCGCAACAGTATTGAGCCAGCCACAGCGGCGGCCTGCGCTTGTGTGCATATCGCAGATGTTTACGTGGCTTTCACGGATGGTTCGCTGAAACGCCCCGACATCTCCATTTTTTGCCGCGAGCCGGATGAAGAAGAAGAGGCTATCCGGCTGATCCCCGAAGCGGTGATCGAAATCATCAGCAAGGGCTACGAGGCCAAGGATTTGCAAATTGGCCCGCCGTTTTACCTGTCGCAGGGGGTCAAGGATATTGTGGTGTTTAACCCGTATACGTTGGCGGTGCTGCATGTGCGCAAGGACAGGGCGGCGCAGCATATTTCGCCGGTGAAAATCCGGCTGGAATGCGGGTGTACGGTGACCGTTTAGAAATCCGGACGTACTCGCCAACACCCCACAACCAGCGGTTCATTGACCCACGGCCTGCTTGAAAAGCGTCACCCGGTAATCACCAATCCGCTGGAAGCCGAGCGCTTCATACACCCGCATGGCAGCCGGATTGTCCGTAAACAGGATTGCCGTGTGGACGCCTTCGGCAGCAGCAGCCTTGAGCGTAAGGCCCGTCAGGATGCGGGCGTAACCACGGTTACGGTGCTCCGGCGGCGTCCAGACCGGCCCGACCTGCACCCAGCCGGGCAAGCGGGCATTGAAACCACTGAGGCAAACCAATTCGTCCCCGTATTCCAGCAACCAGTCATGGCCTTCCGCCAATAACTGCCCGACCCGGTTGGCGACCGTCTGGGTGAGGTTGTCATCGTCGGTAGCGCCCAGGCTTTCCAGAAAGTGCGCCCGGAACCAGCGCTCCAGCAACGGGCGGTGCTGCGCCTGCGGCGTAATGATGCGGCAATGCTGGCTACGTCCATCCTCCGGCGGCTTCAGCGCTGACAATTCCAGCCGATAAAGCTGCTGCACGGAATCCAGGCGGAAGTCCTCAGCGGACAAACCCCAGGTTTTCACCACGCTTTCCACCTGCGCCGCCGTCCCCACCGCTTTATCGACAGGCCGGGAAACCTGCTGGCGAAACGCCTGCATCAGGGCAATCCGAACCGGCTCATCCGGAGCCTGTAGGAAGATGCCGCCATGCCAGTAATGCGCCATCACGCCGAGCAATGCGCCTTGCGGGGAAAATGCCCCGAAATATTCGCCCTGACCGGGCTGACCGGCGTATGCGAGGCCATACTGGCTGACGTTGCTGTAGAGAACCATGCTGCTGTCCAGGTGCAGGGACAGGAAATGCAGCACGGCATCCCTGTGGGTGTTGTCCAGTTTTTTGGTGTGCATGGCGGCGATTTCCTTCACGCTTACTCATACCCCGACATTTCCAAATACCCATACCCCAGCAAGCGGCCGCTTGCCGCATCCAGAATTTTCACCGCCCCTTCCCAATAGGTGATGCCCGTCCGCATCAATTGGTCGTCCACCAGCGCCTCCACCCGCCAGCGCCGCTGTTGCCGTGGCAAGGTCATTTCCCACGCCACCGGATAGCGCGCGCCGCTTGCCGCCCGCCAATAACGCAGGGGCCGCAACGCCACATCATCCGCCGCCAACGTTTCCGCTGTTCCCTTCGGCAACACCCACTTGCCTGCGCTATAGGGGTCGGCTTCCCCCGATTTCCGGCGCAGGCGGTAATACATCAGGTCGTGCCCGTCCTGCAATTGCAGCGAAAACCAATCCCACCCCGCCTGATCCGCCCCCAAGGCGCTGGTGCTCCATTCCCGGTCCAGCCAGGATTCGCCCGTAACGGTGAAATGTTCGCCTCCATGCCAGATGTCGCCCAGCGTCCGCAAGCGGGTCATGGAGTAATACCAGGAGGCGTTGCCCAGTTCGCCGTTTTTCCGGCTCAGGCCATGATCGCCCTGCAACACCGGCGGCTTTTCCGGCCTCAGTTGCAGGTCAAGGGTAAAGTCGCGGGTTTTGACGCCGATTGCCCAAGGAAAATCGCCCGCGCCGTCGCCGACAATCTCCCAGTCTTCCAGCCAGACGCGGAACGGCTTGACGGACTGCCCCGCCAACCCCACTGCGCCACGGGCGAAACGTTGGTCTTGCCAATGCCCGCCGGATTCCACATCAGTCAGCGCCACATGCGCCATCCACACTTGGTTGGCCGCCCATACGGACGGACTTGCGGGCGGATGCGGCGACAATGCAATGCGGAACAAGGTGACCTGATAACCGAACCGCCACCCTTCCGCCGTTTGCAGGTTGCCGGTCACATACCACCACTCATTGCGGAAAGCCGGATGCGCCGCATGATCTTGCGGAAAATGGAATTCGCGGGAGCCGGTGGCACGGGCGAACCCGGCATCCGCCACACCCCCCAACGCCTCATTCAGGTCAAAGGCGCTGCCCCCATTCTCCGGCGCTTTGCCGCACCCCGCCAGCAGCAAGCAAACCAACAGCGCAGCGAACTTCATTCCTGCTCCAGCAAATTCAGCAAGCCGACCAGGAACATCAGCCGGTCACGGGTAATGCCGCCAAACTTGACGCGCAATTTGTCCAGGATATTGGCCGCCACCTTATAGGACGCCACATCCACCGAATATTCGATATTCTTGAAGGCTTTGCCACTGGCGAGATGACGCAGGATTTCGACCTCCTTCTGGTTCAGGTGCCGCAGGATCGGCTCCAGAAACCGTTTGTTCAATTGCTGATCCACAAAGGTATGGGCATGGAAACACTGCGTTATCCGCAGCAAAGTACCGACATGTTCCTGCTTCAACCGCCTGAAAAGTTCGTCCTTTTCTAGGCTGACCACACTCGCGCCCGCAATGCCCAACTGGTTGTTCATCGTTGGGACAGTCAACCCGTTGCGCAATTGGTAATCTTCACGCGCCACCACCACCACCTCGCGTTCCGGTGCTGAAATCAAGCCATTGCGTTCATGTTCGCGCCAGTCCATGACATCCATGCACTTTTCCATGACGCCCCTGCGGATGGTGAAATCCTGCTGGTCAAACCGCGCTTCCGCGTAATGCTCCAGAAAAGCAACCGGATAGGTGTGGCTGAATGCGAATACCGGCGACACCGGAAAACGGGCCTCCAACTGGATATTCGGGATATACGTGTAGGTGAAGCCATCAAACCCAAGATCTTGGATATATTTCTCATACACCTGGAAACGCTCATGCAGTGACCCGGCAGACAACAGGTCATCCATAAACCTGCCCAGGCACGCATAATCCACTTTCCTTCCCATTTTTGACTCTCTTGCGCATCCGTTCGGCAGGCCCCTCGCCGCCATTTATACGCCTGAACGTTAACAGGATGATTGTAGTATGCCACTTCACCCGAAACGCCATGAAAAATCAAAATTTTTACACATTAATTCAACTGGAATCCAGCCCGCAGTGATATGCCGCCAATCCTGCGCACCGGATAAAGGCTCGCCAGCCACGCCGCCGCCAGCGCCAGCGCCAACGCCTGCACACCGGCCAGCAGGGAAAAATGCGTCTGCATCGTCCAGCCGAACGAGCGCTGGTTGATAATATCGATCAGCACCAGCGACATCAGCCCACCCAGCGGCAAGGCCAGCAGCCCCGCCAGCAGCCCAACCAGCACCGCCTGCCCCATCACCAGCCGCCGCAACTGCCCGGGCGTGAAACCCGTGGCGCGCAGGATGGCGTACTCGCGCCCCTTTTCCAGGAACAATGCCATCAGCGCGCTGAACACCCCCACGAAAGCGACAATGATCACCAGCAGGCGCAACACGTTGGTGACCGCAAAGGTGCGGTCGAACACTGCCAGCGAAGCCTCCCGGATGTCGCGGTTGGAACGCACCACCAGCGGCTCGCCCGGCAATTGCAAGGTTCCCGCCCAGCCTTGCAGCTTGCGCTTGAGCGACGCCGCATCCGCCCCCGGTGCCAACACCATGCCGATGGAAGAAATCCCCCGGTCTGCCCAGTAACGTCCGTACAGGCTGCGCGGCAGCACCGCCATGCCTTGGGTGGCGCTGTAATCGCGGAATACGCCCAGCACCGGCAATTCCAGCGTGCCCGCCTGTTCCGTCACCACCTTCACCGTGTCGCCCGCCCGCTTGCCGTGATGGTAAGCAAACGGCTCCGACGCCAGCAGCCCTTCGCCATTGAGGAAGCGCCGCCAAACCGCCTCCCCATCCCCCTGCAAAAACGCAAACCCACGCCCGCTATGGCCGCCCGGCTGCAACACCAGCACCGGAACCGGGAAGCCATCCACCTCCAGGCGCACCGTGCGCCCGGTGCTGACCGCCGCCACCTCCGGCAAGGCTTGCACCCGCTCCAGCCACTGCGGGTTCAGCGTCCCGTTCACCTGCGAGGAACGCCCATTGGTGGCCGACACATACACATCACTGGCCAGCGTCATTTCCAGCCATTCCGCCACACTGGCGCGGAACGAGCCAATCATCACGCTCACACCCACCGTCGCCGCCACCGCCACAGTCAGCGCAATAATCGCCAGCGCTGTGCGGCTCAGGCTGGCCTCAACACCGCGCACCGCCATCCGCGCCAGCAAACCCCGTTGCAAACCGGGAACCCGCCGCAATCCACCCAACCCCAGCCGCAACACCAGCGGCGTCGCCAGGCTATACCCCACCATCAGCACGAACAGCCCGACGAAACCCGCCAGCAGGCTCTTGCCGGAAGCGCCGACCACCCCCCAGCCCGCCAGCATCAGCAACGCCCCCACCACTGCCAGCGTCGTGCCAATCCGCCTGCCGCCCTGCTCCAGCGCCGACTGGCGGGCAACCTGCATCGGCGACACCCGCGCCGCTTCCAGCGCCGGGGCCAACGTCGCCGCCAGCACCGCCAGCAAGGTGACGCCCACGCCTTGCAGCGCCAACGCTGGCGTCAGCAACAAATCCGTCGCCCGCACCTCCACATACAGGTCGCTGATGGTCTGCGTCACCAGCACCAACAGGCCTTGCCCCAACAATACCCCCAGCAGCACGCCCAGGACACCGCCCACCACGCCCAGCACCAGCGCCTCCAGCAGCAGATGGCGGAACAACTGCCCGCCGGTCACGCCCACCATCCGCCCAATGGCAAAACTCCGCCGCCGTTGCAGCACCGAAAACGTCATGGTGTTGTAAACCAGAAATGTCCCCACCAGCACCGCCAGCAGGCTCATCGCCGTCAGGTTGGTCTGGAAGGCCTGCGTCATCTGGTCAAACACCTGCTGGCGGTTGCGGAAAGATTCGAGCTTGAGGGTGGGCGGCAGGCGGGCTTGCAAGGCGGCGGCTTCGGCATCGGTCAGTTTGAGCTGGATGCTGGTGAGGCCGGGGGATTCACCTTGCGCCGTGGCGATGTCCGTCACCCACACATCATCCCCCGCCTGCACCATCGCCCCCGGCTCCATCAGCAAACGCCGCACATCCGCCGCCGCCAGCTTCAGCTTCGCCCCCTGCTGCAAGGGCGCGGCAAAGGGGTCAACGCCCAGCAGCGTGTATTGCGCACCATCCCGCAGCAACGTGGTTTCCACCAGCGGCGCCGCATCCCGATAGCCCCATTCCACCCGCAACTGCCGGTAAAAATCGTCGGGGATGTTGCCACGCACCGCCGTGATGGTGTGCGTCATGCCGCCAGACAGCGCATTCACCGACTGCTGGAAAGAATCCCGCGCCGTCTGGTTGGCCAGGTCGACAGCGACAATCACCGCCGTCCCCAGCGCAATGCTCAACAGGGTCAGCCACAACTGCCATGGATGATGGATGAAAAATCGCCAACTGGAACGGGCAAGCAATGGAGTGCGCATCATCAGATACCGCAAACGCCGCCTTCATAAACGTCCATCACCGATTTGAGTTCGTGGTAGACATAATCGCGTTCGCCCTGCGTGTAATCCTGCAAGCACTCGGGGATTTCCTCCTTTTCCAGCATGTACAGCAGCTTGTTGACCTGTACGCAACCGCGCGCGGCCAGTTCCTCAATCTTGTTGTCCAGCTTGGCATAATCGAGGGCTTCGGCGGGCGCCAGCGCCTGCGGGAAATGCTGGCCGCCGAACCAGAACTCCAGCCCCTTGGCGAGGAATTCGTCATAGTTGAGGTAATGCGTGCCATCGCAGGAAAAATTCAGGCCAATCTTGCCATTGACGATATTCAGCGAGCCGTAGCGCAGGTAAATCGTTTCATCCGCGAACCGCAGCGCCCTGAACTGGCGCAGTATCCTGCCCACCTCGGCGGGCGGCACGATGGCGCGCTCGAAATAGGTTCGGCGCGGATAAGCCAGGCAAATATTCGGATTAATCAGCTCATCCATGGTCAGGATGCGGTACACATACGGGTCATCCACATGCCAGATGGTTGAGCGGCTGCTGGAAAAATGTATCTGCACATGATGCACGCCCTGATCCAGCATCAGCGCCTCATGCACCGACAGCACGTCATCGATGTGCCGGTCCATCAGGCTTTCCACCCGTTCCTGCAAGAACAAGCCGCCACGGATCGCCGGGTCACCCTTGATCTGCCGCCATTGGCTGGGCTCCTCGTAAATCACTTCGGAATGCGGCAATTCGCGCAGGTCGTAGTCGACACCAAGGAAACCGATCCGCTGGCCATGCCCATCACAGATCGTCTGGATCGCGGTCAGCGACGGGCGTTTCTTGTTGCGGCTGATGTAGGCCTCCGAAAGGCTGAAATAGCAATTCTCCTTATACATTTCAAACATATAAGGCCGGTCTGAACGGTTGCGCCCGCGTGCCTCTTCATCCGGCCCGAAACGGTTGACCGTGGAGCTGACCTGGATGCCTTGGGCGTCCAGCACGTAAATGTATTTGCATAATTCCAGCTTGGTGAAAAGCTCCGCCAAATGCTTGTCCAGCCCATCGGGGTCGCCCAACAAAGGCGGCAATTCCTTCGCATCCTGGCTGAGGGTGTTGCCCAGCATGTCCTTGAGACGGGCGCGCTGGGCGTTGATGGTGTGTTTCAGGGTGTAGGTCATCCCATTATTTCCAAGTATTTATCAAAATGTTCATGGTTTAGGCTGCGTGACGTGCGGGATACCCCACAAACCAAACGACAGCCAATTCTGGCTGTACTATCATCCAAACGGAAATACCCGCCAACAATTACCTTCCGCCACCCGTGAAAAAAGCAGGCAGCCAATGCAACATGCCCTGATCGTCGAAGATGTCGCCACTACCGGACAGTGGCTGCAAGGAGTGCTCCAGGAAGCATTCAATGGCATACAGACCGTACATTGCAGCTCCTGCCAGCAAGCGCGGGAATTCATGCAAACCGCCGCCATCAACCTCGCCTTGCTGGACATCAACCTGCCCGATGGCAGCGGCATTGACTTGGTGCGCTGCATACGCCAACGCTGTCCTGACGCTTATGTCGTCATCACCACCATTTTTGACGATGAGGAACATATCCTGCGGGCATTAAAAGCGGGTGCCCATGGCTACTTGCTGAAAGACTCGCCGCCACAGGTGTTCGTCCAGAAACTGCAAGGCATCCTCAACGGCGACCCGCCGATTTCCCCCAGCGTTTCAAGGCAGATACTACGCCATTTTGCGGAGCGGGAAAGCACCAACCCCGCCCCGCCCCCAACCTTGCACCCGGACGCCAGGCATCTCAGCCAGCGTGAACAGGAGGTGCTGACGCTGGTGGCAAAGGGCCTGAGCCGCAATGAAGTCGCCGCCCATCTGGGGCTTTCCGGCAATACCGTGGCGCGCTATATCCGCGATGTCTACCAAAAACTGGACATCTCCAGCCGCGCAGAAGCCACCATGGAAGCCTGCCGGATGGGTCTGGTGAACCCCATGAACTAAGCCAGGGGCATGCATGACTGTTTACTGGCGTTCACTGTTCTTCACCTCCCCCTCCATCTTCATCCTGCTGACGTTGGTTGTGGCCACCGGTTTGCAAGGCGTGGCGCTGTATGGGCTGAAACAACAGCCGTGGACTGGCATCCAGACCCGTCCGGATATGGCCAGCGGGCATGTGCGCATAACTGGCATCACCCCAGGTTCCCCCGCCGCCCGGCAAACGGATCTGCACGTAGGGCAACAATTAGTCACATTATCGACGCCCACACAATCCGTCGAGCTGACCAGCGACGGGCGTGATGAATACCTCTCCGCACCCGATTACGCCACGCTGGACCAACGGCTGGCGCAGCAAACCAAGCTGTGGAAGGCGTTGACCAACGCTGAACCCATCACGCTGTCCACCCAGGATGGCCGACACGCCACGCTCACGCCCCAGCGTCACACCCCCATTGGCAGCATCCCCGGCTATGTCTGGCTGTTATTGCCGCTACATGTGTTGCTGCCACTGGTTGGCGCATTGGTATGGCTGTATAAACCGCACACGCTGGAATCCACCTTCCTGTATCTGGCAGGCATCAGTTACAGCTTCTTCGGCGCGGTCTTCTGCGTGCTGTACCAACGGGAGCTGACGCTTAACCCCGAATGGATTTTATTGCTGACATCGCTGGGCAATGGGTCAATGTTCCTGCTGGGCATGGCCGTGTGCGCCATCCTCACCTATTACCCGCAGCGGGTGCTGGGGCTGGAAGCGCTGCTGGCGTATGCCGGATTGTGGCTGGGGCTGTCGCTCAACTACCATTTTCGCTGGGTGGAGGCACCACTGCATATTTTCATTTTCCAGTTTCTGGTGCTGTATGCCGCCATGGTGCTGGTCAGTTACCGGCAATGGCGGGCCGCCCGGCAAAATCCGGTCAACCGCGTCACCCTGATGGTGCTGCACTTTTCCATACAAGTCCCGACCGGCTTGACCATCCTGTTGTACGCCATACCGACAACATTGGGGCAAGAACCCTACATCACCCCATTGGTTGCGCATGTGTTCATCATCAGCATGTTCGGCGGCTGGGTGGCGGGCATCCTGCGCTTCCGGCTGTTTGAAGCGGAATACTGGTGTTTCAAATCGCTGATGTGGGCGTTTGGCGGCAGCCTAGTGATCGCCGCCGACATCCTGCTGGCGGGTTTGCTGCACCTGTCCGGAACCTATGCGTTGGGGATGGCGCTGGTGGTCGCCGGATTTGTGTATTTTCCGCTACGCCAGTGGCTGCTGGGGCGGTTCATGCCCGCTGACCGGCAATCCTTGCAGGCTTTTTTGCCGACCTTCAGCGCCTCCATCACCCAGGCCGTGACCCCGCAAGCGTTTGAGGCGAGCTGGCGGGAAACACTGCGGGAACGCTTCCAGCCCCTGCACCTGGAGCCTGTGCCAGCGGATGCAGATGGCCGCATCAAACTGGGGGACAACGGCCTGCACCTGCTCATCCCCAACCTGCCGGGCGACCAGCTTTACCGCATTACCGGCAAGCATCTGGGCGCGCACCTGTTTGGCAAGGCGGATGTGGCGATGGCGGAATCGCTGCTGGCGATCGCCCGCATGGTCAGCGCCGCCAGCGAAGCGCGGCGGCAGGCGGTGCAGGCGGAACGCCAGCGCATCATGCACGACCTGCACGACACCGTCGGTGCCCGGCTGCTGACCCTGAGCCATGAATTGCCGCAACCGGAACACAAAAAGGCGGCGCGGGAAACGCTGCAAATCCTGCGGGAGACCGTCAAGCTTTCGCTGAAACAGACGCCATTACGGCTGGGGGAACATCTGGCGGACTGGCGGGCGGAAACCATCAGCCGGGCGGAAGCGGCGGGCGTTTCCCTGCACTGGCAAACGGATGAGGGGCTGGAAAGGCTGGAGATTGCGCCCCGGCAAGCGTTGGAATTGGCGCATATCCTGCGGGAACTGGTGACGAATGCGTTGAAACATGCGCAGCCGACACAGTTGCACGCAGATTTCAAGCCAGATGGGGAAGGGCTGGAAATGGCCATCAGCCATGACGGGGCAACAACTGCGCCTCAAGAGTGGCAGGAAGGGACAGGCTTGTCCAGCTTGCGGCGGCGGCTGGAGATTGTGCAGGGGACGCTGGAATGCACCCATCAGGCAGAACAAGGGCAACTGCGCACCACGCTCACGCTGCCGTTGCAAACAGCATGAGGGCTATCCAAACAGACGTATCCACATAGGGCATGCCACTAGCGGGCCAGGCCGCTAAACTTGTCCACAAAATGACAGGAAGCGTCTCATGCAAGATGTGCTGGTTGTTGAAAGCATCGGGGCAATCCGCCCCTGGCTGGAAGCCATCCTCAGGCAAATCTGGGGAGACGGATTGCGCATCAGCCGCTATCCGGTCTGCCAGCCAGCGCAGGACATTATCCAGAAGACCCACTGTTTTGGCTTGGCGTTGCTGGACATCAGCCTGCCCAATCCCCATGGGCTTGACCTGACCCGCAGCATCCGCCGCCATTGCCCTGACGCCCATATTGTCGCCACCGTGCTGCTGGACGACGAAGAATCCCTATTGCAGGCAATCCTGGCGGGTGCCCATGGCTATTTGCTCAAAGACACCCCGGCAGAACTGTTTGCCCAGGAATTGCTGGCCATCCTCCGCGATGACCCACCCATGTCCCCTGCCCTGGCGCGGCGGATATTGCGGCATTTTGAACCGGATCCAGCATGGGATACAGGCATCATGCCTGCGCTGGACTTCAAGGAAAGTGAAGTGCTGCGCCTGATCGCCAAAGGGTTCAACAAACAGGAGACGGCTGATCTTTTGGGCTTGACCTATACCCGGATAGCCCATTTTATCCGCAATGTTTACCGCAAACTGGCGGCTACAGGGCTTACTGACACATAAACGGAGGCAAGATGACTCCCCATACACTACGGCTTGGAAGCCACCATTACGACATGGCGCAACAACAACTGCTGGATACGCAAGGCCAGCCATGCACCCTGCGCCATCAGTCATTACAGGTTCTGCACGAATTGGCCACACAAGCCAATAAGGTCGTGTCCAAGGATGAGCTGTTCAGGAAAGTCTGGCCCAATGTGCAGGTCACTGACGATTCCCTGGTGCAATGTGTGGCGGACATCCGCCGCGCCTTGCAGGATGACAAGCATGAAATCCTGAAAACAGTGCCGCGCCGGGGCTATGTGCTGGTGGCGCATGCATGCGCGGACGCCCCGGCAACCAACCTGCCTGAAGATGTGCTGCCCTTTTTGGGGCGTCATCAAGAGCAGCAGGATTTGCAGGCAATGTTGGCGAACCCGGCCTGCCGCCTGATCAGCATCGTCGGGATGGGGGGCGTTGGCAAATCCCGCCTCGCCAAGGCAATCGCCAGACAAACCACCTACCCGTTTGCCCAAGGCGTTTGCTGGGTGGAACTGGCCGCAGTGCAGGAGCCGGATCTGATCCCTGCCGCCATTGCCGCCGCTGCGGGTATCGCCATCCAAGGGATACGGGAGCCGGTTGAGCAATTGCAAACGGGTTTGGCTTCACGGCAACTGCTGCTGGTGCTGGACAATATGGAGCATTTGCTGCCTGAAGCCGGGATTTGCCAAGCCCTGCTGGCCGCTAACCCACACCTGAAAATATTGGTCACATCACGCCTGCCAACCCATGTCTACGGCGAATGGCTTTACCACCTGTATGGTTTCCCCTTGCCGCCGGAGGGGGAGCTGGCAGGGAGTTGTGCGGCGTTTGACCTGTTCATGCAATCGGCGCGGCGGGTGAACCATGCGTTTTCCCTGAAGCCGGTCGAGCACGAGGCTGTCCGCGAAATCTGCCGTTTGGTGGAAGGGCTGCCGCTGGGGATTGAAATCGCCGCCAGTTGGGTGCAGCACCTCACCTGCCCCGAAATCCTGCTGGAAATGCGCCGCCACTTGCAGGCGACCACCCACGCTGGTGATGGTGCCCTTGACCCGGAGCCTTCCGCCCTGGCTTCGGTCTTGTGGCAAAGCTGGCAAATGCTCTCACCGCGTGAGCAGCGCATCCTGCAAGTATTGGCGCTGTTCCGTGGCAAATTCAGCCGGGATGCGGCTTCAGCGATCAGTGGGGCGCACCTGGGCGACTACGCAGGCTTGATTGGCAAATCCATGCTGCGCCGCAATGAAGAGGGGCATTATTCCCTGCATGAAGTCATGCGCCAATACGCCAGCGACCACCGCCTTGCCAGCCAACAACATCCCGCTGTTGCCCAGCGGTTTGTCGAATACCATCTGGAAATGGTCGAGCAGGTGGACAACGTGATCTTTAGTGGGGAGCAACTGGCTGGACTTGCCCGCCTGGAAGGGGATCACGACAACTTTCGGGAATGCCTGAGCCTGTGCCACCCTGAGCACCACCGGCAGGCAGCGATGCCGGAACTGGGGCTAAGGATGGTGGGCGCGCTGGGGATGTTCTGGTTTCTGGCGAACCACTGGCAGGAAGGGTATGGCTGGGCGGAACGTTTCCTTGAGCTGCACCGGCATGAACGACCTTCCGTAGCGCAGGCCATGGCGTTGCTGACGGCTGGGGGGATTTCCGCCTTGACGGATAACCATACAGTTGCCGAGCAGTATCTGTGCCGGGGTACGGATATGGCTGGCTATCTGGGGAATCAAATCCAGTCCGCCCGTGGCCTGCTGGCGTTGAGCGTGTTGCGCCGCCTGCAAGGGCGGTATGCGGAATCCATCGGCTGCGGGGAGCAGAGTGTGGCGTTGTTCAAAACCGTGGGCGACGAGGGCGGTTACCAGTTCAATCTGGTCAATATGGGGCATTCGCTGTTGTGGTTGGAACGCTATGACGAGGCGGTCAATGCGCTGGAAGAGTGCATCCGCCTGAACCATCAGATTGGCATGACCATCAGCATGCCTTACGCCCTGGTCAACCTGGGGCGGCTGCACTGGAAACTGGGGGATGTGATGGCGGCGCGGGCTTACCTGCAACAAAGCCTCCAGATGGCGGAACAACTGGGGATATTGCTATACCACGCGCAAGCCTTGTGCAGCCTGGGCTGGATTGAAGCCAGTGAGGGCAATGCCGAAGCCGCCCTTGGCTTTTTCCGGCGCAGCATGGGGGATTACCTGCACCTAGGGGATCGGGAGGGGCAGGTCAATGTGATGAAAGGGGCTGGGGTCGCCAAAACCATGCTCAACGAACTGGCGTTGGCATGGCAATTCATGGTGGTGGCGGAAGATTTGGCGGGGCATTTGAAAATACCGCTGCTGCCGGATAACCAACCGCTGTTTGAGGCGAGCAAACAGCGGGTTCAGCGGGAATTGAGTCCGGGATTGTTGGCGTTGCACCGGAATCTGGGGCGGGCGAGTAGTTTAAAAGCATTATTGACGCTCATTTGAGCCCTGTTCAGAAATCAGAACGGACATTTTATGCTATTAGGGACATTGATAAGCGGTTGTACCACACCCTGCCCCACCCGATTGCCACTGCAATCAGCACTGACCAATGCATGAGAACGGTCGTCTAATGATGCACCAATCGTTTGTACCCCAGAAGGGGCTGAGTTGGTAAATGTATTGTTTTTAAGCTCCAACAAGTTCAGCCTGGCAACACCTGCCGATGTTGCATTACCCGTCACACTAAGGCCGCGCGCCCAGAAATCCTTGATCGTATTACCAATAATACTGGCTTTTATAAAGGGTTGATTGAGTAATGTTGCCCGCACAATAATGCCTGAACGTTGTTGCGGATCTTGATAGGGAACACCAGGCCCTTGGACAGTGTTGCCAATAACGGCCACATCCAGCAAGCCACCCAAATAAATACCTGTTCCAGTGGAAGTTTTTACCTTGATAGTGTTATTTTTTACCTGTGTGCCGCTACTGGTATCCGCCCCATCCGTTCCAGTGACTGAAATTGCATTAGGCCAATAGCCATCACCTAACTGATTGATCGTATTGCCTTCTACCCGTGCTCCACGATTAAAACCATAAACTTCCATCGCCGGTTTGGCAGTAATGTTTGTGATTTTATTATTGCTGACTACCGCATTTTGGGTATAAACCACCCGTACCGCACCATGCAAGGTAGAGTTGCGCAACACCAGTTCCAGCGCTTGGCCATTGGGTTCAGACAGGGGGCGGCCTGCCAATACTACTGCATACCCCGTTAGCGTTTCCCCTTCCTTTCCCACTGTAATATTGTCAAAAGTCATATTAGCGACTTTTTGCCCTTTACTTGGCTCCACATCTACCTGATCAACTGCATTGCCATAAAATTGCGACTGGCTGACTGACACATTTCGGGCACCCGTGATGGCAATGCCGTCCCGACCGTTGTTGTAGGCAGTGACGTTGCTAATGCTGGCATTGGTGGCGCCGTTATATAAATAAAAGCCGTCGCCAGTAAAATCATGTGATGTGATATTACGGATAGTGGCCTTGTCATGCCGGATGAATATACCAGCCCGATGCTCGTCGATGGTTTGTTGGGAACGGCCACCATCCAATTCCATATTTTCCAGGGTAACGCCAGCGCCATCGGTATAAATCAGTGAGGCAGAATCACCAGCGCCTGCTGCTTGCGTCAGTACCGTGGCTGCCGTTGGCCACATGCCACGCACTATTGTATTAGCTGGAATGTGTAGGCTGCCTTTTATGACGCAACGCCCGATGGGCAATTGGGCGGTTTTACCCGCATTGTTGCTGATGATGCCCTGTATCAGTTGCGTGTCGCTGACACCACCACACGTCACCGGAGACGTAGCCGCCGCTAGTGGCTGCATCATGCTGGCAGAGCCTGATGACAGCAATACGCTGGCTAGTAAATGCGGGAGTGGTTTTGGGGTAAATATGGGTGCTTTCATGGTGTCCCATCCTTGAAAATTTGTTCAATCTCCACCGGACTGAGTTTGCGGTTATAAAAATAGAGATTGTCGATTTCGCCTTTAAAGAAGCTTTTGCCATCCTGTGAGCCCAGCCGCACGGGAGCATTGCCATTGCGTAAATCAGCGTCGGGGATAGGGTAACTGTCCGTTGGGGCAAAGCCATCGCTATCCATCAGCTTGCCGTTTTTGTACCACCAGATACGATGGTCAGGTTTGCTGATAACGGCAACGTAGTGTATCCAGTCACCAGTAAGTATCCCCCGGCAAAGCCGGGGGCTTTAGAATATGTGAGCCGCTCAA